>NZ_FQZD01000006.1 GCF_900141835.1 Propionispora hippei DSM 15287
CCAAAAGGACGGGCAACAGCAATTACACTCTTGCCTTTGGAAACATCAATTCCTACTGCGTTCATAAAGTACACTCCCATTACAGATTTGCAATTGGCGGCCCAGTCTTCTATCGTTGCCGATTCTGTCTGTTTGGTGACACGGACGCACTGGTGAACAGTGGTTCTACCTGCATAAATCGAACGCTGTGAACGAGAGGCTGGCTGACTGGCTTATAACCGGACGTGGTTAGTCCTTGGAGTGATACGTCGGCCTACTGCTCTCTCATTCTAACAGCTTAGGCAACAATGCGGTGAATAACATGGATGTCCATGTTTTGAACCGTAAATATATAGTAACAGGAGTGACATGGGATGCTAGTCAATACCAGACAAATGCTCAACATGGCCAAAAAGAATAAATATGCTATTGCCCAGCCTAATGCCTGGGATTCCCACAGCCTGCGGGCGATTATCCGGGCCAGTCAGGATAGCCGTTGCCCGGTTATTCTTGGCTTGGCGGAAGCCCATTTTGGATACTTAAGTCCGGAGGAAGTGGCCCATATGGTTTCTTTCTATGCCGGCAAGACTGATATTCCGGTGGCGCTTCATCTGGATCACGGCGCCAGCTATAACGCCATTGTCCGGGCGATCCGGGCTGGGTTTACCTCGGTGATGATTGACGCCTCACAACTGGCGTTTGAAGAAAATATCAAGGTTACGGCGGAGATTGTTAAAATGGCCCATGCCGTTGATGTGACGGTGGAAGCCGAGTTGGGCTATGTCGGCGTTGGTCTCGAATACGAAAAGCTTGATGCTGTGGCCAAGGATCTCTTTACCAAGCCGGAACAGGCCCGGGAGTTTGTCACAAGGACAGAAGTGGACAGCCTGGCTGTCGCTATCGGTACGGCTCATGGCGAGTACAAAGGAGAACCGCGGCTCGATCTGGAGCGGCTGGTAGAGATTGCCGCTGCTGTCAAAGTACCACTGGTGCTGCATGGCGGCTCCGGTACCGGCGACGAACGGCTGGAGTCGGCCATCCGTTGTGGCATCAGCAAGGTTAATATTTTCACCGATCTGACCAAGGCGGCTGCGGCCGAAACCCGCCTTGTCCCACCGTCTGTCAGTTATCCTGATGAAGGAATGCTGGGAGAAGAAGCTGTGATTGACTGCCTGCAGCATTACTTCCGTGTATTCGGCTGTGTAAATCGTGTCACTGATACCAGCTATGAACAGAAATTTACCATGTGCACCGATTTTACCGCCGGTGGTTCGGCCTGATACCAGGAAATGGGGAGCTATAGAATTGTATGAATGAATGGGAAAAAGACCGGCTTGCAGTGAAAGTGGCCAGCATGTATTATGCGGATAACCTGACACAGGATGAAATATCCCGTAAACTGGGTATTCACCGGACGACGATCAGCCGTTTAATTAAAACTGCCAGGCAGGAAGGGCTGATCACGATTGCAATCCGGGATGATCTGAAACCGTATTATGCCCTGGAAAACAAGCTGGAAACTTTGTTTGGTCTAAAAGAGGTGTATATTGTATCTTCCCAGCGGGTTCAGGAGGATTCGGAACGGCAGGCGCTGGGTAAGACCTGTGCCGAACTGTTGGCCCGTATTGTCCAGGATGGTGATACCATCGGGATTAGCTGGGGCAGTACTATGAAAGAGGTGGCCAATGCCCTGAAGCCGTCGCCCAATCAGCGGCCGACGCAGAGTCAGATTGTAGCTTTGTGCGGCGGTCCGGGCAATCTGGAAAGCGACAATCATGTCAACCCGATTGTCGGGAAGGTAAGCCAGGCTTTTAAGGCTAAGCCATATTACTTTTATGCGCCGATTATTACTTCCAAGCGGGAAACTAAGGAAGCCATTCTGCAGGATGACAGTTGTGTAACCGTCACCAATCTGTGGCATAAGGTCAGGATTGCCGTCGTCGGCATCGGGGCTTTTTCCGAGTCCAGTTCGGTGCTATCCACCGGCTATATTACACTGCAGGATCAGGAAGCATTGCGTCAGGCCGGGGCCGCCGGCGATATCTGTTCGCGGTTCTATGACCTGGCAGGGCGACGCATTCAGTTGGATTTAGCTGACCGGACGATCAGCGTTGATCTGGATATTCTGAAAGGCCTGAACTACTCGATTGCGGTAGCCGGAGGGGCTCACAAGGTGCCGGCGATTCTGGGAGCGCTGCGCGGGCGGTTTGTTAATGTCTTGATTACCACTGAAGAGACGGCCCGACTGTTGCTGGAAACCGCCAATGAAACGGTGGAAGCTGCGGAATAATCTGGCTGCGGTGACGTAGTCTGAAAAAACAAAGAATACTACTTGCCAGACGGAAGCGGATATGCTATATTTATCTCTAGAGTAGATAACTGGCGTGTTACGGTAACGGCATTAGCCAGTAAGGATAAGCGGGGGAAGGGAAGCCTGACTCAGATTATTCTTACTGGCTATTCCCTTTTATAAGCAGGGAGGAGTCATCATTGTCTACGATACAGGGACCATTTTCGGTACAACGGGTTTTGAGCAACAATGCGGTAATTGCTAATACCGTAAATGGTCAGGATGTCATTTTACTCGGTAAGGGGATGGGATTTGGCCGCAAGGCGGGCGATTTACTGACCAATCCGAAGTATGAGAAAATTTATGTGGTTCCGGCAGGGGTAGCGGAGCAGCAGGCGCTCAATTTGATCGAACAGGTCGATCCGGCAGTGATCCGGGTTACCGAAGAGATTATTGAACTGGCGAAAGAGCGTCTGGGCCAGGCCTTGCATCCCCGGATATATGTGGCATTGACCGACCATATCAATTTTACGCTCATTCGTTTGGCCCAGGGGATGGAAATAAAAAATCCGTTCATTTCCGAAATTGAGGCACTGTATCCTGACGAATTCCAGGTGGCCCAGCAGGGGGCCGGTCTGTTGACTGAGAAGCTGCGGGTAACCATTCCCCGTGAGGAAATTGGTTTTATTGCCCTCCATCTGCATGCCGCCAGACATAACCGTTCCGTCAGTGAAAGTTTGAAGTATTCCCAGATTATTAATAAGGTGCTGCAGCATATTGAGAAAAGGACCGGTTCCCTGCAGGAACAGGGCAGTTTGAATTATACCAGGCTGCTGACTCACCTGCAAAGCTGTATTCACCGGCTGGTTACCTTAACAACCATTGAAAATCCGTTCGTAGAGCAGTTGAAGCGGGATTTTTCCGAGTCCTACGAGCTGGCCTGCCAGGTTGGCGAGATGATCGGCCAAGAGCTGAAGCTCAAGGTGCCCGAGGCCGAAATCGGCTATCTGACCATTCATTTGGAGCGGCTTCGCAGCAAATTTGGCTAAGATAAGTGCATAAGTACAACGTGTTACTGGTAAAGCAGGCATGAGTTGATAGAGAGGAACGAATCGTTGTCCTCCCTACGGCTCATGCTTTTTTATTTCTCTTTTAAGGAGGTGACTGTGCTGCCTGGCAAAGCAAGTTTGTTGATGGTAAATCCAATAACAATAGATAATAATTTGAGAGGAGAAATACTATGTTTAAAAAATCTTTCGGTGTTTTACAACAGGTAGGTAAATCATTGATGTTGCCTGTAGCGTTGCTGCCGGCGGCGGGGCTGCTGCTGGCCTTCGGCAATGCGTTCCAGAATCCGGCGGCCATCAGCTTGCTGCCAATGCTGGACAATCAGGTGGTTCATGCGTTGGCCAAGGTTATGGAGCAGGCTGGCGGGGTTATTTTCGGCAATCTTTCCTTACTGTTTGCGGTAGGTGTGGCTGTCGGCCTGTCCGGCGGCGAGGGCGTTGCCGGGCTGGCGGCTATTGTCGGCTTCCTGATTATGAACGTGACCATGGGCCTGGTGGCAGGTATTACGCCGGATATGATTGCCGGCAATCCAGCCTATAGCAGTGTACTGGGTATACCGACCCTGCAAACCGGTGTTTTTGGCGGTATTATTGTCGGTATTCTGGCGGCCCAGGCGTATAAACGGTTTTACACCATTGAATTGCCTTCCTATTTGGGCTTTTTTGCCGGTAAGCGGTTTGTGCCAATTGTTACCGCTGCTGCTGCCCTCATTCTGGGTATTGTGATGACGGTGGTCTGGCCGCCCATCCAAATCGGTTTGACTTTGTTCTCCCGCAACATGATTGATTCCAATAAGACGTTGGCGGCTTTTGTTTTCGGCGTTATTGAGCGGGCTCTGATTCCTTTCGGACTTCATCATATCTTCTACAATCCGTTCTGGTATCAATTCGGTGAATATGTCAGCAAGAGCGGGCAAATTGTAAACGGTGACCAGAGTATCTTCTTTGCTCAGTTAAAGGATGGCGTTGCTTTTACCGCCGGTACGTTTATGACCGGTAAATTCCCCTTCATGATGTTTGGTCTGCCGGCAGCGGCGCTGGCCATTTATCATGAAGCCAAACCGGAAAAGAAAATCGCCGTGGCCGGTATTATGGCTTCGGCGGCGCTGACTTCCTTCCTGACAGGCATTACCGAGCCGATTGAATTTTCCTTCCTGTTTGTGGCACCGGCTTTGTTCGGGATTCACACCCTGTTTGCCGGACTGTCCTTTATGCTGATGCATATTTTAAATGTAAAAATCGGTATGACCTTCTCCGGTGGTGTTATCGACTATTTACTGTTTGGCGTCATCCCCAACCGCACCGACTGGTGGCTGGTTATCCCGGTAGGTCTGGCGTTCTCGGCTATTTATTATTTCGGTTTCCGTTTTGCCATCCGCACCTGGGATTTAAAGACCCCGGGGCGTGAAGATGACAACGAGGCAGAAGCAGGCAATGAGCAGGGAACGTCGGGCAGTCTGGCGGCCGATGTGCTGGCTGCGTTGGGGGGCAAAGCCAATCTGACTCACCTGGATGCCTGCATTACCCGGCTGCGGGTTAGCGTAAAGGATATCGGTGCGGTAAACAAAGATCGCTTAAAAGGCCTTGGCGCTGCCGGTGTCATGGTCGTGGGCGACAACTTGCAGATTATCTTTGGACCTAAATCGGATATACTAAAAACACAGATTCAGGGCATCCTTTCCGGCAAGGAAGCTGCCGGTCCGGCCCCGGTCGTACAGCAGGCTGCCGAAACGGCCGCCGACGCTGCTCCTGGTGTGATTGCTTCCTTCGTAGCTCCTTTGACCGGCAAAGTATTGCCGTTGACAGAGGTTCCCGATCAGGTATTTTCGCAAAAGATCGTAGGCGACGGTTTCGCTATTGAGCCGGTTAACGGGGAAATTGCTTCGCCGGTTGACGGAACGGTGACCAGCATTCTGGACAGCAAGCATGCCGTAGGCATTACGGCGGACAGCGGGCTGGAATTGATTGTTCACTTTGGTATTGATACGGTTAATTTAAAGGGAGAAGGTTTTACTTCGTTGGTCAGTCAGGGTGACAAGGTGAAAGCCGGACAGCTCATTCTGAAAGCCGATCTGCCTGCTATTCAGGCTAAGGTACCTTCGGTCATTACTCCGGTAGTGTTTACCAATTTGGGCGAGGGTTCCATCGTGGTTGAAGCAGGGAAACAGGTGAAACGCGGCGAACGTATGAATGTAAAAATACAATAAGCCGATATTCATGCCATAAAGAATTTTTCAGCACAAGGGCATCAGAAGTTTTCTGATGCCCTTGTGTTCTGGTATGCCGCAATAGAGGAGAGGTTCCCTTGAAGAATATGTTCCAGTATTTGCAGCAAATTGGACGATCTTTGATGCTGCCGGTGTCGGTTTTGCCGGCAGCCGGACTATTGTTGCGCTTTGGTGAGAAAGACTTGCTCAATATGCCTGCCGTCCGGGAGGCGGGAATGGCGGTGTTTGCCAATCTACCGCTCTTATTTGCGGTCGGGGTGGCTATTGGTTTTTCCGAAGGTCAGGCTGTTGCCGCTTTAGCGGCGGTTGTCGGCCATCTGATCTTTTTAGCGGTGCTCAAATCGGTAAATCCCGCCGTGGACATGGGCGTTTTTTCCGGTATTGCCATGGGTCTGATTGCTGCCGTTTTGTACCGGCGGTTTCACCGGATCAGGCTGCCGCAGGTGCTGGGCTTTTTTGCCGGAAAGCGGTTTGTGCCGATTGTGACGGCGGTGGCGGGGGTAGTGATGGCGCTCTTGCTTCAGGTTGTCTGGCCTTTTATGCAGGCCGGCATTGATACCGTTGGCCATTGGGCCGTTAATTCCAGTGCCGGGCCGGCCTTGTTTGCCGCCGGCAAGCGGCTGCTTATTCCCATCGGCCTGCACCATGTCTATTATCCGGCATTTCTCTATGAGTTCGGTCACTTTGTCACCAGTGACGGTACCTTGATTCGCGGTGATTTTAACCGCTATTTTGCCGGTGATCCCACGGCGGGTATTTTTATGGCCAGTGAGTTTCCGATTATGATGTTTGGTTTACCGGCCGCCGCTCTGGCTATCTACTGCAATGCCCGGCCGGAGCGGCGCAAGGCGATTGGCGGCCTGATGGCCGGCGGTGCGCTGACTTCTTTTTTGACGGGGATTACCGAGCCGATTGAGTTTACCTTTATTTTTGTGGCGCCGCCCTTATTTGTTTTTCATGTGCTCATGGCCGGTGTGTCGGGATTGCTAACAAGCTGGCTGGACATTCATCTGGGTTTTACTTTTTCAGCTTCCTTTATTGATTATCTGCTGTCCTATAAATATGGCCATCATCAGTTATGGCTGTGGCCCGTGGGGTTAAGTATCGGCCTTTTATATTTTGCTGTATTTCATTTTTCCATCAATTACTTTCAGCTGAAGACGCCGGGGCGGGAAGAGGAGCCACTGCCGGAGCAGGAACTGGACGTACAGCAAACGGCGCGCCGGCTTTTACGGACCTTGGGCGGCAAAAATAATATTGCTGCGCTGGATGCCTGCATTTCCCGGTTGCGGGTGACGGTGCGGCGGCTTGAGGCCGTAAAGAAAGAGGATCTGAACGGTTTGGGTGCTGTCGGGATTATGGATGTGGGGAATAATTTTCAATTTATTTTTGGCACCCGGTCGGACGGTATCCGGGAGGAGATGGCTGCCTTATGGGGCGGTATGGAAGAAGAAACGGTGGCGGAACCTGCTTGCCCTGTTTTGCCGCCACAGGCAAGCAGCCGCGTTCATGCCCCTGTCAGTGGGCAGATTCTTCCTGGCAGTAGTGAGCGCGTTATAGCGATTTGTACGCAGGACTGCAGTGTGTTGTCACCGGTAGACGGCAAAATACTACCCAGTAAAGAACCGGCAGCGCTGATATTGGATACCGGTGCTTTCCGGCTAAACATCCGGGTGGAAGCTGGTCTCGCTGCCCCGGTCGTGACAGCGGGACAGATTGTCAGCCAGGGACAACCGATTCTTAACTTGGCAGCAGACGAAAGTATAGTAATCACCGGAGTGAACGACGCTGACGGGAAAACGGTGGCTGTCACGCCGGCTGAAGAAGTAACCGCCGGTGAAGATGTAATCATGCAGGTGGAGGGCTAACTGTGTAAAAGCCTGACTGTGCCAGTCAGGCTTTTTTAGGTTTCAGCTATTATAGTGCCGGTTTGGGAGATATCGTAGCCACCCATACCGGCCAACTCATTATGGAAGCTTTTTGAACGTAAAATGGAAAGCAGTGTTTGAAATTGCGGTTTGGCCATATCTTCCTTGCGGATGACTAAATCATAGCGTTCCTTTTTTAAGGGGATAAAATCGACAGTAAGTACCTGAAGCGCCGCCTTTTCGATGCCCAGTCCGACATCGGCCTCTCCACGACCCACACAACTGGCTACTGCCAAATGGCTTAACTCTTCATGGCTATAGCCGGTAATGGCGGCATGTTCGATGCCTGCCAGCCGAAGCTGTTCATCCAGCAGTACCCGGGCGCCGGCACCGTGCTCACGATTTACAAAACGGATACCCGTCCGGGCCAGGTCCTGCCAGGTATTGATTTGCTTCGGATTGCCTTTGGCCACATAGAAGCCTTCCATCCGGTGTACCAGATTGATAATCAGCGTACGGTGTCCCGGCAGCAAATGGCGGACATAAGGGAGATTGTAGCTGTCAGTATCGCTGTCCCAAAGATGAGCAGTAACCGCATTGGCCGTGCCACGGTAGAGCGACAGTAAGCCGTCGACGCTACCGATGTATTTCCGGAGAAATTGGATATGGGGCATTTCCCTTTCCAGGTGTTTGGTCAGAATGTCAAGAATAATATCCTGGCCGCAGAGAATCAGGCCGTCATGAGCAGCAAAAGGGACATCTGGCGGATAGGTTTTTGCCGGTGCAGCGACAGGCAGGCCTTTAGATTTATTAATATAAATCTCCAGATCCGGCGCCTCTACTCTAACCTTCCGGCCAATCCGGTAGGCGGTCAAATCGCCGCGTTTAATCATTTCATACACGGTGAACCGTGATATTTTTAATATTTTTGCTACTTCTTCGGGAGTGTAAACCGTCGTTTCCGTCATGCTATCAACTCCATTCGATTGAAATAAACCGGCTTGCGGGTTTAGCCCGGCAGCTACTATAATATTACTAGACCGGAATCCTTCTTAGTCAGGAAATCGCCCAACCGGCAGCACATAGGCGGTGCTTCGCCGGGAGATACTTTCTCATAGGAATGCCAGGTTACTCTGCTAATTTTGAACATGGTGCTTTTCATATACGACACAAAGGGAAAAGGAGACGGGATTTATGCAAATCAGCGGCAGAAACAAGCTGCAGGCCACGGTGAAGGAAGTGGTGAAGGGAGAGGTGATGGCCAAGGTAGTTATGGATTATAAAGGAAATGAAATTGTAGCTGCCATCACAATGGACTCGATTAATGAGTTGGGTTTAAAGCCAGGCGATTCGGTGGCAGCCCTGATAAAAGCCACTGATGTTATGGTTATTAAATGACAATTAGTTTTTATGGAGAAACGTACCGGAGATTGGGTCCGGTACGTTTCTTTTTATTTTACAATATGGAAGGTATTGTAAAAAGAGGAGATTTGGAATTTTTTAGAAGGAAACATCCACCTGCAGACGGTAGACATTGTCTTCCACCTGGGATTTTCCATTGGCGGTTGAACCATGACTTTGAGGGTTGTATTTTTCATAGAAGAGACTGGCCGAAGTATTTTTGGTTAGCTGCCGCTTGGCGGTGACGCCCCAGTAAGTATAGTCTCCGTAAGAAATGCTTTTATAAGCGCTGGATAAGCCGTTATAGGAAGTAGTACCGATGTAAGAGGAATAATCCAGAGCATATTGCTGAATATCGCGGTATTCCACGCTATATTGCATATCACCCGGTTTTTTAGTTGCCGGTGTACGGGCGATCAGCTTCCAGGCTTTATCATGATCGTCAGCCAGACCCCAGATATATTCGGTGCCGGTATACAGGTAATTTTTGAATAGCTTGGTATTAGCCGTTATGGAGTAACCGGTTTTATTTCCGTTTTTTAATAACTTATAAGTAGTCAGGTCACTGCCGAATATCGGTGAATCGGTTGTATACCACATGGCCCCCACATTTACCTTATCAATCGGAGTCATAACGGCAATGCCTTTCACGTTATAATTGGCGCCGTTGTCATTCCGGTCATTGAGATTGCCATAAAAGGAAGTGAAATTCACCCTGCCCGATTTGTTTTGCAGTTTAACGCCTTGCAAGCCCGGATAGTTGCGGGCCCGTCCGCCATCAGGGCGATTGTCGGCAGCCGAATAGCCCGCGTCACCGACGTTGTGCCCGTCATCCATGCTGACCGCCAACCCTTCAAAGATAGTGAATTTCTGGCGACCCATGGTAGCCGACCAGTCGGGTTGTTTGTAGGTCAGGCTGGCAATGTCAATCTGCACGTCATCCGGTACAGTAGTGTAACCGGTTGTAGATTTTGGTCCTGTACTGAATAATGATTCACCTACTGTAATGCGGGTGTCAAAACGCCATTCGGAGCTGAATTTATAACCGGCGTTTAAGCGTATACGGTACTTGCTGGCATCGAAGTCATCCTTGTTAAAGTTGGCCTGCTTGTCGAAACGGAGTCGTACATCACCGCTGAAGGTCCAGGGGTCGCTGGCGGTATTGGCGGTAGCTGCAAAGCCGGCGGCAGGGATGTTTGCCAAAGCAGATATAATCAGTCCTATTAATACTTTTTTTCTCATAATGTCTCCTCCTCAATTACAGTGCAATCGGATATATTTCTATTATTACTAATAAAAGAATTGTAGGTTTGCAGCAGTGGAAACGGACGATGATCCATTGGCGTTGCGGTGCCAGGATGGAGGCGGTTCGGCAACTTCACGCCCCTTTTGCAGGAACAGGACTTCATTGCCCATTGCCAGGGCCTCTTCCGGCGAATGGGTAACCAAGATAAAGGGGATTTGCCAGATTTCCTGCAGTTTCTTCAGCTCGTCCTGCAATTCGTAACGGGTCTCGGCGTCAAGGGCGGATAAGGGTTCGTCCAACAAGAGAATTTCCGGTTCGGACATCAGAGCCCGGGCCAGGGCAACCCGCTGTTTTTCACCGCCGGACAATTGATGAATGGTCCGGCCGGGCAGGTGTTCGATTTTAAGCAAAGACAACAATTTTTGATAGAGGACATGGCTTTTGGGGGTGGTTTTCTTAACTCCGTACCAGATGTTGCTGCTGACATCCAGATGGGGAAAGAGTGCCAGGTCCTGAAACATATAGGCCACGTTGCGGTGTCTGGGGGGTAAGAAGGTACGGGGCGCAGAATTGAAAAAGGTTTTATTGCGGAATACGATCTTCCCTTCGTCCGGTTTAAGCAATCCGGCAATGGAACGGAGAATAGTTGTTTTGCCGCAGCCGGAGGGACCAAATAATACAAGTATTTTGTTTTCCATAGAAAACTGGATGCGCAGCGTAAAGTGCGATAATTTCTTGGTAATATCAACGGTAAGCATCGAAGTCATCCTCCCGGCAAAACATTATTTTCTTATTTTCCGAGCTTCCAGTGGTTTAAGCCGAAAATTAAAGAGAAGGTGGCGGCACTGATGATCAGCACATACAGACCTGCTATGGTTAAATCATTGGATTCGGCGGCGAAGTAAATCGCCAGCGGAATGGTTTGGGTTTTCCCCGGAATATTTCCGGCAATCATGATGGTGGCGCCAAATTCACCTAAGGTCCTGGCGAAGGAAAGCACCATGCCTGACAGCAGGCCCGGCCAGGCCAGAGGGACGGTAACTGTCCAGAAAACCCGCCATTCACTGGAACCCAGTGTCCGGGCTGCATCCTCCAAGGTAGGGTCAATGCTTTCTAAAGCGCCTTTAGTACTCTGATACATCAGGGGAAAAGAAACAACTGTGCCGGCTAAAACGGCGGCAGCCGGCGTAAAAATAATCTGGGTATCAAAGTATCTGGTCAGCAGGATGCCGACGGGGCCCTGTTTGCCGATTAAAACCAACAGGACAAAGCCGGTGACTACAGGCGGTAGTACCAATGGCAGGGTAAACAGGGCTTCGATGGCTGCTTTACCCGGTATTCGCAGATTTTTCATTAGATAAGCGGCAGAAACGCCCGACAGGAATACAAATACCAGGGAAATGAACGCAACTTTGAGGGAAAGTAGCACGGGCTGCCATTCAACTAAGGCCATAGGTCATTCATCCTTCGCAGTAGTTTTCTATTGGCTCATGGTAAAACCGTATTTTTCAAAAACAGCTTTGCTCTCCGGAGAGGCCAGGTAGGCAACGAACTCTTCGGCAGCTTGCAACTGTTTGGTCCCTGCCAGAATGGCGATGGGATAAATGATCGGCTTGTGAGAACCCTCCGGTGCCGTAGCGGCGACTTTTACTTTATTGCTGACGGCCGCATCGGTTTTATAAACAATGCCGGCTTCTACATTGCCTGTTTCCACATAGGTCAATACAGTGCGGACATCCTTGGCCAGAACCAGCTTATCCTGAAGTTGCTCCCAAATGCCAAGCTTTTTTAAGACTTCCTGGGCATATTGGCCGGCCGGAACTGTGGCTGTTTCACCGATACTTATTTTGTGAACCTCCGGCCCAGTCAAGTCTTCATATTTGGCGAGAGAAAGTTTGGAATCTTTCGGAATAATCACAACCAGTTTATTTTCCACCAGATTTTTGCGAGTATCCTTATTGATCAGATTTTTATCGGACAATTCATCCATTTGTTTTGGTGCGGCGGAGATGAAAACATCGGCGGGAGCTCCTTGTTCGATTTGCTTTTGAAGAGAGCCGGATGCCCCCAGATTATAGACCAGCTTGATATTGGGATTTTTGGCGGCAAAGTTTTTTTGAATTTCTTCCAGGGCATCTTTCATACTGACGGCTGCCGATACGTTAAGCTCAACAGTCTTGGCTGGCTCGGGCGCTTTTGGAGTGTTGCCGCAGCCTGCCAGCAGGGCGGCTGTAAGCAACACGGTGAGACATACTAACCACAAACTTTTCTTCATACTTGTTCCTCCTTGTTTGTTTACTAGCCGGAAGTGATTTCCGGATGTGTATTTGCAACACCGCAGGACGAGGCTGGGAGCTTAGAAGGTTTTATGTTATAAAGCGTTTGGTTATGTTAGTCTGCGGTGTGACAAAGCGGAAGAAATAAAAAAATCAACTGGCGCACCGAGTGCCAGTTGATACTTCTTCGTACCGTTTGTTTAGTACTTTGTCCGTATCCGGGATATGAGTGTCCCGGATAGGCGTATATGTTTTATATTGAGTATTATAATGTGTAATAAAGTAAAAATGCAATAGATTTTCGTGAGTTAATATTCTGTATATTTATTTTTGTTAGTTTATATTCGTTTAAGAAGGGGAGGCGATACCCGAGACATCGCTTTAGCGGAGTCGATATTTGTATTTTTATGAAGTGGCTTAGAGGATTTTCCAAGAAAATGTAGTAGTTTGTAGGATGAAGAATTAGCAGTGATAGGCTTACAATATTATGTTTATAAAGCAGGGTCTTGGTTGTCTTTAATTCGGTGAAGTACAGGAGGAAGTGATAGGACATGGCCGGAGGACAAATAGTGGGTGTGCAGGAACTGGCAGTGGGATCAGTATTGGCGGATGCCGTAATATCGCCAAACGGCAAGGTGCTGCTAGGCAAAGGAGTCGAGCTAACGGGACGTCATATTCATTTGCTGCAGACCTGGAATGTCTCGCATGTTTATATTGCGGGACAGGAAGAACCTTGTGATGAGCGGAAAGAAGATAAGGGACCGCTTCCGTCCCGTCAGCAAATATTCGAGGAAGAGTATGGCTATATATCCAATAACGTGCAACAGGCTTTTGAGTTTATTCGCAAGCAGAAGCTGATTCCTGTTCCCGCACTGAAAGATTCGGCTTATGATATCCACCGGTTATTGTTGAGTAACCGATCCCTGATCGCATGTTTGACGGCGACACAGGAAAGCCCGATGACTGATTTCATTCTGCAGCATTCGATGAAGGTTTCCTTTTTAGCTAGCTTTATCGCCCGCCAACTGCGCTGGAACGACCAGGAAGTCCGCGATGTGGCATTAGCCAGTCTGCTTCATCACGCCGGCAATATTATGGTGCAGGACGATGAAGTGGCCCACAATAAAGCTTATATTGCTGAAGCGGCAGCTATGCTGCGAAAGACTAAAGGCCTTTCCGGTGAGACTATTTTAGGAATTGTCCAGCACCGGGAGCATGTGGACGGGACTGGGGTTCCCACTGGGGTTGACGGCAACCGGATTCATCCTTATGCAAAGGTGATTGCCGTAGCCGATGCTTTCCATGCACGGGCCTGCCAAAATAAATTTGGAGCGCCATTTTCCAGCTTGGATTTTTTATCAAAAGAGATGTTTGGCAAATTGGACCCTGTGATTTGCAATGTGTTTATCAGCCGGTTTCAGGATGATTTACTGCAAAATAAAATTATTCTGGCTGATGGCAAGGAAGCGGAGATCGTATATTTTCGTCCTAATGGTTCCAATATGCCTGTGGTAAGAACGGTGGATAATCAAATTATTGATTTGTCCCAGCAAGGGTTTTCCGCAATTCACCGGATGGCAGTGCCCTTTTAGCGGCGCTTTGTTTCAGGAGACATATGACAGCAGGGTCGGTGCGCAGGTACCGGCCTTTATTTTGTCTATCAGTTGCTACCGCCGCAATTTATTTTATCCTTCTATTTTATTGGGCTGGATAAATAGGTATAATGTAGTAGAAATGCGGAATAAATATGTAAACTTCTTGAGCGAGGTGACTGCCATTTGAAAAAGAAGTTACTGGAAATTGTCAATGCTGAAGATAAAAAAAATCCCTATACTGATGATCAAATAGCCGGAATATTGAAAATTCGGCGCGACGAAGTGACTTCACTGCGCAACGAAATGCAGCTTCCTGACTCAAGAAAGCGCCGGGAGCCTTATTTGCTGGAGGCCTTTCAGACCATCCTGGCGAAAAAGGCGAAAATCTCCGACCGGGAACTGACGGCTGAATTGAATAAGGAAGGGTTTATCGTGTCGCGCTTTACCGTAGGACAACTCCGGCGGGAACGGCTGTCTGATATGCCAACGAAGGGAAGTGACACAAAACCGGTGGAGGTTGCCGGCGAGAGCGGGGAAAAACTACCGGAGATTAACCGGCAGGCTGCGGCTGCCTTTAGACAGGTGATCGGCTGGTCGGGCACTCTGAAGCCACAAATTCAACAGGCGAAGGCGGCGGTTCTGTATCCTCCCTTTGGTCTGCATACCCTGATTTTGGGGCCGACCGGCTCGGGGAAAAGCTATCTGGCAGAGGCTATGTACCGGTACGCCGTGGAATGCGAACGGATTTCCCGGAAAGCAAAATTTATCGCCTTTAACTGCGCCGATTATGCGGAAAATCCTCAGATGCTCCTGTCCCAGTTATTTGGCTACGTCCGGGGAGCCTTTACCGGCGCGGACGGCGCGAAGGAAGGGCTGGTTGAACAGTCTGATGGCGGGGTACTGTTTCTGGATGAAGTCCATCGGCTGCCGCCGGAAGGGCAGGAATTACTATTTCATTTGATTGATAAAGGCACCTTCCGGCGTATGGGGGAAACCGGAGAACCCCGTAAGGTGCAGATACTGGTTATTGCGGCGACTAGTGAAGAGGCCGAATCTTCTTTGCTGTTCACGTTCCGGCGCCGGATTCCCATGGTGATCGAACTGCCGCCCCTGGCCGAACGGACGGTGCTGGAGCGGTATGAAATGGTGCGGGACTTTTTAAGCAAGGAAGCCGATCGTATCGGAATGAAAATAAAAATTCCCCAGCCGGTGCTGCACACCTTGCTGCTTTATGACTGCCAGGGCAATGTCGGTCAGTTGCGCAGCGATATTCAGGTGGCTTGCGCCAGGGGATTTCTTACTTGTCTGAGTGAAAGACATAAGATGGTGGAAATCAATCTTCTGGATTTGCCGCTTCACGCGCGGCGCGGTTTGACCCATGTACACAGCCGGAATCAGGAAGTGGAAAATCTGGTGCGCGGCGATTTGGTCGTCAAACCCGGCGACAAAGGGGAAAGTCTGCTGCAAATGGATGATCTGTATGTGCTTCCCCGGGAAATATATGACTTTATTGAGACCAATTATCAGGAACTGCAGGCCAGAGGGCTGAATCAGGAAGAAATCAACCGGATGATTGATAGTGAACTGGAAGCCCAATTTCGTCAGTTTGCTCAGAAGGTCAATCATTATGACCATACCATGATCTCGCAAAATCTGGTCGATCTGGTGGGGCAGCCGATTGTTGATCTTGCGGAGACGATGGTCAAAGTGGCAGAAAATGAGCTGGGCAAGGTGGACAAGCAGCTTCTCTACTATTTGGCCATTCATATCGGGGCTACGCTGGAACGCTTGCAAAAAGGCAAGCCGGTGGTCAATCCGCAGCTTGCTAAGGTTAAAAAACAGTATATTGAGGAATATAGTATAGCCCAAAAGATGCTGGCCGCCATAGTTGATAAGACGGAGTTTACGCTACCGGAAGATGAAATCGGGTTTATTGCCATGTATTTACGCGCTATGACCCATCGCGAGGAGAGCCGGCAGGGCCGGGTAGGGGTACTGGTTATGTCCCATGGCAAAGTGGCCGCCGGCATGGTGGAAGTTGCCAACTGCCTGCTTGGTGTTCACCACGCCCGAGCCCTGGAGATGTCTCTGGATGAACGGCCGGAAGCAGCCTTACACAAAGCGGTGGAACTGGTTAAGCAAATTGATGAGGGTAAAGGGGTACTGTTGCTGGCTGATATGGGTTCGTTGATTACCTTTGGCGAACTAATCACCCAAAAGACCAACATTCCCACCTTTACCGTTCCCCGCGTAGATACCGTTATGGTTTTAGAGGCCGTGAGACGGGCTATGTTGCCGGATACGCAGCTTAGTGAAATTGTGGAAACCATTGATACCGACAAAGTGGGCTTAGGCAGGTTTATTGCCCAAACGGACAATACAGGTAAACCGCACAACAAGGCGATCCTTACCATTTGCATCACCGGGGAGGGAACAGCGAAAAAGTTTAAGCAGCTTATCGAGAAAATGGTGCCCGAGCTATGTGGTCAGGTGGAAATCATCACATTGGGAATTACCGGTAAAGAGGATATCCAGGAGCGAATTGAAAAGATACAACAGACCTATACGGTAGTCGCCATTGTAGGCAGTCTGCGGCCGAAGAACTCTGCCATACCTTTTGTCACAGTGGAGGAAATGTTGGACGGCCGGGCTGCGTCACGGCTGCGGGACATTGTGCTGGGCAGTGGTTTGGCCGTGACGAAAGTGCGGTCGCCGCTGACGGATTTTGTTGACCCGGAACTGATTATTGTTCGACCGGCCTATACCACCAAACAGGAGGTATTGGATTGTTTGGCCAATCTTTTGATTGAAAAGGGCTATGTAACTCCCGAATTTCTGCTGGATGTGTATAAAAGGGAGGTCATGGGATATACCTTATTGGAAAGCAAGGCGGCCATTCCTCATGGCAGTCTGGAGAACGTAATCAAGCCCGGCATGGCTATCGCCATACTGAATGAACCGATATACTGGTCCGACGACGGTATGGCAGAGACTGTTGCCATGCTGGCTATCACGGAGCAAGCCACTGAGGAAGTCACCTATGTTATCACCTTGTTGGAGGATGAACCCTTTTTAAGGAGTCTGGCTCATTTTCAGACGGCGGAGGAAATAAAAAGTGCTTTTTTGGAATTCAGGCTGCTATCTTAGTTTTGGTGAGAGGCAGCATATTGCATACTATGTGCGGTGAAAACCGTCATCATAGTATGTTTTTTTTTATGCTGCGTTAGCGGTGAATATGGACGGCGCATAATCTGCCAAATGCCTGGCATGAATCTTGCAACCTAAGAGGGGTGAGCGGCCACTTGGCAGTGGCGGTTATTTTTAAACGGTAGATAAAGGAGTGTTTTTGATGAAAGCAGCCATGTTTTACGGACCGGAAAACGTAAAGGTGGAAGAAGTACCGGTGCCGGTAGCCGGACCAGGTGAATTGGTTATCAAGAATCGGGTGGCACTTACCTGCGGTACCGATGTCAAAACCTATGTGCGAGGGTATCCGCTGTTTAAACCGCCCTACGGTTTTGGTCATGAAGCGGCAGGAGTAGTGGCACAGGTCGGCGAGGGAGTTGCCGGCTTTCAGGTGGGAGACCGGGTGGTGGCCCACAATTCCGCCCCCTGCAATGTTTGTTTTTACTGTAAGCAGGGGCAGCATTCCATGTGTGACCATATCACGTTTAACCAAGGGGCGTTTGCCGAATATGAGAAAATCCCGGCGGCCATCGTTAAGCAAAATGTGTTTCATATTCCCGACACGATGGATTTTGCCGATGCCGCGCTGGTAGAGCCTTTTTCCTGTGCGGTCTATGGTATTGAGCAAATTGGTATTGAAGCGGGCGATACCGTCGTTGTCAACGGTGCCGGGCCAATTGGACTGATGTTTGTCCGTCTGGCCCATTACCGCGGGGCCAGGGTCATCGCCACCGACCTTTCCGACGAACGTTTGGCGCTGGCTAAAAATATGGGGGCTGCCGTTACCATCAATCCGGGACAGACAGGCAATGCGGTGGACCTCGTTCGGAGCCATACGGAAAATCAGCGGGGAGTGGATGTGGCCATTGAAGCCGTCGGACAGACGGAATTGTGGGAAAAAACCATAAACATGGCCCGCAAAGGCGGCAAAGTGCTGCTCTTTGGCGGAACAAAAGCAGGAACCGCTGTTTCCATTGATGCCAACTTGCTGCATTATTCCCAATTGACCATTAAGGGAGTCTTTCACACGACACCCAGACATGTGCAGATTGCCTTCGATTTGATCAAAAACGGAATGATTACAGCCAGGGATTTTGTTGGCAACCGCTATCCGCTTGATGAAATTGAGAAGGCCATTTTGTCACATAAATCAGGGAAGGTAATAAAAAATTGCATCACATTTGACTGATTTTGTCCTAATTGAGTATGATGATTGCCGTTGAAGTGGAATAAAGTGTGGCAGAATTAGTTTTATGCTGTGAAATATAGTGGACGAAAACGTGAGCGATACAATAACTAAACCGGGATAATCAAGAGAAATAAAGCCTCGCGAAATCTGCCACCAGGTTGGCACGCAACTTGCAATAATAATGAGCAGCAGAAGGGTTTAGCAGTAAATCATAACTGGTTATCTTGCCAGCTTACATTTTGCAGAAAAGTACAACTAGCCGGTTAGGGAGGAAATGAAGTGAACAACGAAATTGCGGAACAAACAGGTTTTATTGGAACCACTCTGGAGGCTAAAACCAAGGAAGCGGCGATCAGCGCTTTAGCGGGACTATTTCTGGAAAATGGTTTTGTAAAAGACAGCTATCCGGGAGCGGTACTTGCCAGGGAACAGACCTTCCCCACAGGGCTGCCCACCGAAACCTTTGGCGTAGCCATTCCTCATACTGACTCGGTTCATGTTATACGGCCCGGTGTTGCCATTGGCGTATTGAAAGAACCTATCGAGTTCGGCATGATGGGCTATCCTGGTGAAGCTGTGCAAGTCAAACTATTGTTCATGCTTGCTATTAAAGACTCCAATATGCAGATACAACTGCTGCAGGATTTAGTCGGATTGTTTTCGGAGGCCCCATTGATGAATCAACTGATTGTCTGTACCGAGTCAGAAAGAATTGTCGAATTGGTCCAATCCTACTTACAGGAGCTTAAAGAAGCAATCAATAGTTGAAAAGCACAGTAGCCGGCGGGAAAATAAAAGGAACAATCCGGTCAGGAGGGGTTTAGATGAGTTTTATTGACGGCTATATGCGGTTTTTTCTTGGGATTCCCGGCCAGATGGCCTTTGAGTTTGCCAAGCATTATGAGTATTTCATTTATGCCTTTGGTATGGTTTACGGACTGTTTATTACCGTAGCGGCCTATAATTACCGCGCCATATTGCCGCGGCGGAGCGAGCGGTTTATCAGGGAACGGATTCGTCACATTAAAGCAACCCAGCAGGATATAAATACCGAGGAATTGGCCCACCGCGTTGTGGGTGAATGGAAACAAATGATTGACGCCCTGCCGAAGTATATGTGCATCATGGGTAAGCGGGACTATTGGGTGGTCTGGCCTGATGGGGAAAAATACGCTGAAAAGCTTAATATTAATCATCTGTATGTGAAAGAACTATGCAGCCGCCTGTAATGCTTCACGGCAAAGGAGGAGACGGGAGAATGGAACAGACGGAGTTTGATTTGCTGGAATATGGGCGCAACGGTTTGCAGGAAGAAGCCAACGCTCTGTTGACCGCGGCAGCAAGAATCGATGAAGAGTTTAAAACGGCGGTTGATCTGGTGTGCCGCTGCCAGGGCAAGGTGATTTTAACCGGCGTGGGCAAATCGGGGATTGTTGCTCATAAAATTGCGGCTACCATGGCCTGCGCCGGTATCCCAGCCTTCTTTCTGCACGCGGCTGAATCGTTTCACGGTGACCTGGGCGCTGTGCAGCGGCAGGATGTAGTGATTTTTATCTCCAACAGTGGTAACAGTGATGAAATAAAAAGGGGATTGGTTCAGGCATTGAAGCGGGTAGGTGTGAAGCTGATCGCCTTTACTGCCAAGCCTGATTCCATCTTAGGTCAACACAGTGATGCTATATTGGATATTACCGTTGAAAAGGAAATTTGTCCGCTGGGACTTTCGGCAACTACTTCAACAACGCTGACTATGGCTATGGGCGATATTTTAGCCATGGCGGTGATGAAAAAGAAGGGAACTACCTTGGCCGATTTTGGTTTTTTGCATCAAGGGGGAGCTCGCGGCAGTGAGCTAAAAGGCGAGGTATAAACCTATTCTCTTCTCTTAAGGAGGCTTTTCTATATGCTTACAAACAAGGTTGCCTTTATTACCGGGGCGGCCCAGGGAATCGGGCGGCAAATTGCCGTAGATATGGCTCGCGAAGGAGCGAAGGTAATCATTGGCGATATTTTGCCTAAAGCCGGTGAGACCGTCGAACTGATTAAACAAAAGGGGGGTGAGGCTGCCTTCATCCCTCTGGATATAACCAAGTTTGATGATGTACAGAACGCAGTGAAGCAAATTATGGACTCATACGGTAAGCTTGATATCCTGGTTCCCAATGCCAGCATCGTAACCCATAATAATCTTTTGGATATCAGTCCGGAGGAATGGAGCCGGGTAATTGCCATTAATTTAACAGGTACTTTTTATACGCTAAAGGCCGTATTGCCCCATATGGTGGCACAGGGAGCCGGTAAAATCATCATCATATCCTCCGGATCGGCTGCCACCGGCAGTGGCGGCGGGGCGCACTATGCGGCCAGCAAGGCCGGTCAGAACGCCCTGGTGAGAAATTTGGCCCGTGATTTTGGTCCAGATGGAATTACAGCCAATGCCATTGCACCCAGGGTCATACAGACGGAAATGCTGGATGCCTTATATCCGCAGGGAAGCCCGGCCCGGGAGAGCGTGATCAACCGCATTCCGGTGCGCCGCGTAGGTTTGCCGGAGGACATATCCGAGTTATGCGTGTTCCTGGCCTCCGATAAGGCCAGCTATATAAACGGTCAGATCATTTTGGTTGACGGCGGCCGGACGTACGCCTCGTAGCCCCACCCTGTTTGAATAATAATCAAATATAGTAGAAGAAGGAGATCATATCATATGAGTGTTATTATACAACCCTCGCTGTTTGCCGCCGATATGGGATATTTGGCCGAGGAGCTAAAAGCTATAGAAGCCAGTGGCATTACCGAACTGCATGTCGATGTGATGGATGGCAACTTTGTTCCCAACATTGCCTTTGGCCCTGATCAGGTTAGCATACTCCGCCCGCTGACCAAGTTGAAATTTGACGTGCACATGATGGTGGTTAATCCGGACCGGTATATTCCCCGCTATGCGGAGGCAGGTGCTGAGGTCATCACCGTGCATGCCGAAGCCTGTGTCCATTTGCACAGAACGCTTCAACTAATCAAAAGCCTGGGTAAACAGGCAGGTGTAGCCCTTAATCCGGGGACGCCGCTTGATGTGTTGGATTATGTGTATGATTTGCTGGATCAGGTTTTGATTATGACAGTGAATCCCGGTTGTGGCAGGCAAAAGACCATTCTCGGATTAACCGAAAAAATAAAACGGTTGTCAGAAATAAAACAGGCCAACCAGTATGGGTTTGCGATTCAGATAGACGGCGGCATTAATAAGGACAATATTAACAAGCTTATTGAAGCCGGTGCGGAAAATATCGTAATTGGGGCGGCTGCCTTCCAAAGAGGCAAGACAAAAAATACGCTGGAAGAATTTGTTGCTCTGGTTAAATAAAGCGGCTAACAAAAACAGATTGGCCACAAGAAAAAGCTGCAAAGGTGCCGAGAAACGGGAGGAATCACCATGATACAAATTGCCGCATCCATGATGTGTGCCGACCAGTTGGAATTAAGAAGGGAATTGCAAAGGCTGGAAGAGGCGAAAGTCGATTTGCTGCACTGCGATGTAATGGACGGATTGTATGTTCCCAATATGGCCATGAGCTATTCTATGCTGGAGCAGATCAGGCAATTTACGAGTATTCCGCTGGACATCCATTTGATGATTGTTGAGCCGGAAAGATATCTAAACCAGTTTGCCGATCTGCAGCCGGGATATATTTCCATCCATGCCGAAGCGGCGACGCATTTGCACCGGGCCGTTCAGATGATAAAAAAACGGGGAATTAGGGCGGCTGTAGCCCTGAATCCGTCCACGCCGCTTTCCCACATCGAATATGTTTTAGCCGAGCTGGACATGGTGCTGATCATGACGGTTGACCCCGGCTATGCCGGACAAAAATTCATTCCCGCCATGATTGAAAAAATTAGAGAATTGAAAAAAATTAGCCTTAAAAAGAAGCCCGACTTACTGATTCAGGTGGATGGGAATATCAACGGCCAGACGATTCCACCGGCTGTGGCGGCAGGAGCAAACATTCTGGTAGGCGGCACGGCTTCCATCTTCAAGGGACCGGAAGCCGACTACAAGAAGCTGGTACAGGATATGCGGGTTTCGGCTATGTTGGGAGGGCATGAATATGAAAGCGTTAGTTAAATTTGAGCAAGGACCTGGCAACTTGGAACTCAGGGAGGTGCCTACGCCGGAACCGGCTGCGGGCCAGGTGCGTATGAAAGTATTGCGGTCGGGTATTTGCCATACCGACCTGGACTATTACCATGTAGGCGGCGCGCCGTTAAAACCGCCGGTTATTCTCGGCCATGAAGTAGCCGGCGTGGTGGATGCCGTAGGCGAAGGCGTTGTCCAGTTTAAACCCGGTGACCGCGTGCTGACTCAGACAACCTACCGGGTTTGCGGCACCTGCCGATTCTGCCGGAGAGGCCAGTTGAACCACTGTATTGCCCGTCAGGGGATAGGATCGATAGCTAACGGCGGTTTTGCCGAATATCTGGTCAACCGGGAAGAAAGCATTATGAAACTGCCTGATTCGGTCAGTTTTGAAGAAGGCGCTGTGGTAGAGCCGCTGGCCTGCGGGGTGCATGCTCTGATGGAGCGGACCAATGTGTGCGTCGATTCAGTTGTCGTCATCCTGGGGCCCGGCGCTATCGGTCTGTTAGCGGCACAGGTCGCCAAGGCGCAAGGAGCCTTTGTGATTATGGCCGGTCTTACGCCGGACCGGGAGCGGCTGGATCTGGCACTAAAGCTTGGAATTGACCGGACGGTGGACATTGCCAAAGAAGATCTGGAAACAGTGGTCAAAAGCTATACCGAAAACTATGGGGCCGACATGGTGGTCGAAGCCACCGGAGCCAGGCCGGCTGTGGATATGAGCATGAAGATAACAGCCAAGGACGGGATTCTCATTCCCATGAGTTATTTCCCCCGTCCGATTGAAGTGGATTATTATCAGATCAAGCAGCGCGAACTGAACGTATTCGGTTCATCCAGTCAGATTCCCAGTTCCTGGAGCAAGGCGTTGAAGTTGATTGAAAACGGCAAGGTTAACGCCAAAGCGGTGATTTCCCATGTATTGCCCATGTCCGAATGGCAAGAAGCGTTTGCCATCGTGGAAAATAAGCAGGGCTTGAAAGTCATGCTGGATCCGACCAGATGATTTTCTTGGAGCACCTTTTATCTTAGGTTACAAAAGAATATCTGCCGGTGTAGGAGACCGGCAGATACACTCTTGTAATATACAATTTGGTCATGAGAGGTGATGAAGGAAAGCCGGGTTTCGATTTGTGCCAAAAATAAAAAACGTTAAGGAGGAATGGGATTATGGCGATCAAAAAAATCTTGTGTGCCTGCGGTACCGGAATAGCAACTTCTACAGTTGTTGCCAACAAGGTAAGGCAATTGTGCAAGGAAAACGGAATTGACGCTTCAGTGGATACCTGCAAAGTAACCGAAGCGGCACAAAGAGCGATTAACATGAAAGCAGACTTAATTGTAGGTTCTACTCAGGTGCCGGGAGACACACAAGGAATTCCCATTATAATCGGTATGGCTTTCCTCAGCGGTATGAAGCTGCCGGAAACTAAAGCGAAGATACTGGAAGTATTAAAGAAATAACTCCAAGATAATGAAAAAGGAGGAGTCTTTGTGGATTTAGTGTTAGGATTTTTTAAATATGTTATTGATATGGGTACCGCCGTTGTTATGCCTCTCATCATTATAGTATTAGGTTTGGGTTTAGGTGTCAAGTTAAGCCAGGCTATTCGGGCCGGGATTACCGTCGGGATTGCTTTTACAGGCTTAAATATTGTTATCGGCTTGATGGTTAATAATATTTCTCCCGTTGCCAAGGCTTTGGTTGAAACCTATGGGTTTCAGCTTACCAGCATTGACATGGGCTGGCCGGTCGGTGCGACGCTGGCCTGGGGCACTATTGTTGTTCCCTTTGTTTTCGTAGCCATACTGGGCACTAACATTGTCATGCTGGCGATGAACTGGACGAAAACAATGGACGTGGATATTTGGAACTACTGGCATGCGTTATTTACTGCTTCCATCATTTACGGAACGACCAACAGTTTCTTTCTTGCTATTCTAAGCTCTATTCTTAATATGGCGCTGGTATTCAAACTGGCCGACTGGACGCAAAAGGACTGCGAAGAAGTACTCGGTCTGGAGGGCGTTTCGCTGCCGCATATTCAAGCCACATCATGGGCGATTATTGACTATCCGATCAACTGGCTGCTTGACAAAATTCCTGGTGTTAAAAATATTCGCTGGACTACTGATACCGTACAGGAGAAACTGGGTATCTTGGGTGAACCTATGCTAATTGGTCTAATGATTGGTGTTTTACTGGCCGGTTTCGCCAAAATGCCTTTTAAAACAGTATTAGGTGTCGGTATTGCCGTAGCTGCCGTATTGGTATTGCTGCCTAAGATGATTTCTCTGTTGATGGAAGGCCTGATGGTTATTTCAGAAGCTACCTCCGAATTTATGAATAGAAGGTTCCCGGGCCGTGAGGTGTATATCGGTCTGGATGCCGCTGTAGGTATCGGTCATCCTTTCGTAGTGGCCACGGCCTTGATCGCTATTCCGATTACTTTGCTTTTAGCCTTTATATTGCCGGGAAATACTACTTTGCCGATTGCCGATCTTTCTGTTCTGACGTTTTTCAACATCTTCTCCATTGTTCCGAGTAGGGGAAACCTGTTTAGAGGGATTATTTGTGCAACTGTCAATTCAACGATTATCCTGTATCTGGCATCGGCTGGTGCTCCACTGATGACTAAACTGGGTGTGGCTGCCGGACTTAGCTTGCCGGAAGGTGCCGCTCAGATGACTTGTTTGGCTGTGGGCGCACAATGGTACACCTGGGTCACTTATTGGGGAGCTGTAGCTCTGCACACCATGTTCGGAATCTAATAATAAAATAATGTGATAGCAGAGCTAATACGGCGGGACTCCTGCCGTATTAGCTGCTATCAGCATAGTGGAGGCGTGGGCCGTGAAGGAAATAATGCGGGCGGCAATGCTGCATGGACCGGGAACCCTCAGGCATGAAGAAGTGGAAAAACCACAATGCGGTGATAAAGAGGTTCTTATTCGGGTGAAAGCGGTAGGTCTATGCGGCTCCGACATCCGATCTATCCGGTTTGGTCATCATAAATTGGTGTATCCGCAAATTATTGGCCATGAAATTGCCGGAGAAGTAGTAGAGGTTGGCAGCCGGTTTAACGGATCCTTTCAGATCGGAGACCGGTTATATATAGGATCGCTGATTCCCTGTCATGAATGTGAGTCCTGCCGGCGAGGCTGGCAGGGGCTTTGTGAAAATCTGATTGTTCCGGGGACGGAGATTGCCGGCGGTTATGCCGAGTATATGCTGCTCACGGAAAAGCTGCTGAAGCACGGTACGAATATAATTATGCCGGAAGCTGCGGGCTATGAGGAAATGGTTCTGGTAGAGCCGCTGGCCTCCGTATATGCTTGCCAGAGGAAAGTGGATGTGAAGCTGGGTGATACGGTCGTTGTCATTGGCCTGGGCCCCGTGGGCTGCCTGCACGTGGAATTGGCAAAATTGCGGGGTGCCAGTTGTGTCATTGCTGTGGAGCAATCGGCGCAAAGACTGGAGAAGGCTGAAGCATTCGGTGCCGATTATCTTATTAATTCCGCCGAGCGGGATCCGGTGGCGGAAGTCCGCAAGATTACTAAACAGCGGGGAGCCGATATCATTATATCGGCGTGTCCGGCTATCGAAGCCCAGCAGCAGGCGGTTGCTATGGCCGGAAAAATGGGCGTGGTGGTTTTTTTCGGCGGTGTACCGAAGGGTAAGATGACGCAACTGGATACAAATACCATTCATTATAACTTGTTAACCATATATGGGCATTATGGATATAACGATTGGGACCTGCAGCAAGCTTACTATCTGGTGGTTTCAGGAAAACTAAATGCTAAACGGTATATCACCCATACGATGCCGCTTAGGGATATTGAGAAAGCCATTGCGATGACTCAATCCGGAGAGGCGATTAAAATTGTGTTAGTTCCATAGGAGGATGCTATGATCTTTCAAAATAAAGTGGCGCTGGTCACCGGAGGATCGCGCGGCATCGGTAAAGCCATTGTCGAGCGTTTGTTCCGGGAAGGTGCCAAAGTGGCGATTAATTGCGCCACCAGTGTGGCAGAGGCACAGAAAGTCGCGGATTCATTAGACGCAAGTGGTAGCAGTACGGCCGTATTTCAGGCTAACGTAGCTGTCCGCCAAGAGGTGCGGGACATGTTTGCTCGGATCATAGAGCGGTTTGGCCGGATTGATATTCTCATTAATTGCGCGGGATTGGGGATTTCCCGTGATTCTGCCCTGGCACTCAGTCAGGAGGACTGGGACCGCGGCATTGATGTCAATTTTAAAGGCAGTGCCTATTGTGCAACGGAGGCTATCCATTGGATGAAAGAGCAAGGCGGCGGTGACATTGTTAATATTGCCACGTCGGCCATTTATGCTCCCCGGGGAGGCACCATTCCTTACAGTGCTTCCAAGGCGGCTGTTGTCAATATGAGCCGGGCGCTGGCCTGGGAATTCGGGCCTTGTGGTATTAGAGTTAATGTGGTGGCGCCTGGACCGACAGAAACCGATATGGTAAAAATGTTTTTTACACCGGAAAGGCTGGCTAAGACCATTCAGGAAGTCCCGCTGCGCAAAATCTGTCAGCCGGAAGACATCGCCGGTGCAGTATGTTTCCTATTGACGTCCGATGCTGTCATGATAACCGGACAAACACTGGTGGTTGACGGTGGCCGTTCTCTACGGCACCTGGAAAGCTAACACTCTTACAATTGGAAGGAGAAATGACAATGCTGACTAAAAGTGAACTGGCCCGGATGATCGACCACTCGCTGCTAAAGCCGGATGCTTCCTATGACGATGTGGCCCGGGCCTGTCAGGAATGCATTGATTTTGGTTTTAAGACACTTTCCGTTCATTCTTCTCTCGTGAAACGGGCCGCCGATATTTTGGACGGTACCGGCATTGGAATCGACGCTACGGCCGGGTTTCCGCTGGGTGCCATGTCGACGAAAGCCAAAGTATTTGAAACAAGCGATGTGTTTAACAATGGCGCCACAGAAGTGGATACCGTGATCAATCTTGGTGCGTTAAAGGCCAAGGATTACGAACTGGTGCGCTACGATATTCAGGAAGTGGTAAAAGCTGCCGCCGGGAATGTCGTGAAAGTGATTTTGGAGAATTATTACCTTACGCCGAAAGAAATTGCCATTGCCTGTAAGCTATGTGAAGAGGCAGGCGCTCATTTTGTGAAAACCTCTACCGGTTTTGCCCCCGGTGGGGCCGTGTTGGCCGATGTGCGTCTGATGCGGCAGTCGGTCAGTCCGGCCGTAGCTGTAAAGGTGGCCGGTGGGGTGACTACGCTGAAAGATATGTTGAACTTCCTGGAGGCCGGTGCCACTCGCTGCGGAACCAGCAAGAGTTTAAAAATTATGGCGGAATATGATGCTTATGCGAACGGATAAGCCGCTGTCAGGAAAAGTTGCTTTGGTGACCGGTGGGGCAAGAGGTTTGGGCAAAGCCTTTGCCTTGCGGCTGGCAAAGCTGGGAGCCGCCGTCATGGTCAGCGACCGGGATTTGAGCGGCGGTGCCTATGCGCAGGCCGAGCTGACCGTGGAGCAGGAACTGGACACGCTGCAGGCTGGCTACGATCTGTACCAGGGCGATCTTACCAAGGAAGATGAGGTTAAGGACTTATTTGCTGCGTTGGAGACCAGGTTTGGCCGTCTGGATATTTTGGTGAATAATATCGGCGGTACGGCAGGGCCGGCTACCGCTACCGAATGTGCCAAGGATATCTGGGATAAGACGGTGGCGATGAATTTGACGACTACCTTCCTTTGCAGTAAATACGCTGCGGTGCCGATGAAAAGGCAGCAGTCCGGCAAAATTATCAATATTGCTTCCGTCGAAGGCCTGGTGCCCTTATTTATTTATCACGCTCATTATCAAGCCGCCAAGGCCGGTGTCATTTCACTTACCCGATCGCTGGCGTTGGAACTGGCTGTTTATGGCATCACTGTTAATGCGGTGGCGCCAGGCTGCATTGGCACGGAAAAGTGGGTTAAGCATTATAAACCGCTCATTCCGGATATTGTCAATCAGATTCCTTTGGGACGGCTGGGTTCGCTGGAAGACTGCGCGAAGGTGATTGAGTTTTTGGCTACCGATTTGTCTGATTATATGACAGGCGAGGTTATCAAAATTGACGGGGGCATGATTAACTTAAATCCGTCGGTGGTGGGCAGACCCACCTATGAGGTGCGGCTGTAGACCGACTGTATAGGCAAGAAAAATAACCGGCAAAGCGAGAATATGTATGAGAAATTTTGATCTAATTCTATTTGATCTGGATGGAACGCTGTTGGATACTATGAAGCTGATTACTACTTCCTATCAGATTACTATCAAGCATTTTACCGGCAAGACAGTGGAGGCGGCACACATCAGCAAATTGGTGGGAACCTCGATCCATAATATTTTGAGCCATTTCGCAGTAGAACCTACTGCTGAAACGATCGGATTTTATAAAAAAACTTCGGCAGCCAGGCATGATGATATGGTGCTGATCTATCCGGGCGTGGCCGAAACACTGCAGTTATTAAAAGAAAAGCAGGTGCGTATCGGTCTGGTTACTTCCAAAATAAAGGATTTAGCGGCGATGGGACTGGCGTTATTTTCTCTGGAGCCTTTTTTCGATGTACTTGTTTGCATGGAAGATACCACCCAACATAAGCCCGACCCGGAGCCGGTGCTGGAAGCTTGCCGTCGTTTGGATGTCCAGGACTTGTCACGGGTGCTCATGGTTGGCGATAGTCCTTTTGACATACGCTGCGCCAAGCGAGCCGGTGCCAAAACGGCAGTGGTAACCTGGTCGGATTTTTCGCCGGAGGAATTGGCAGCCGAAGAGCCGGATTATACGATTGCTTCCCTGCAGGAGTTAATTGAACTTTGTGGTGTTTGAGGCTGATTGATTCGAATTCAGGCCGGTATAACCATAAAGCTGAAAGCAAAAGGAGTTGTCAAGATGAAAGTATTGATTATAAGTGGAACGACCGATGCCAAAGCCGAAAAAATAAGCAAAGAACTGGTGGCAGGCTGCAAAAAAAGAGGGATGAATGAGGTGGAGGCTGTCGCAGTCAATCTGTTTACCAGTGATTTAAAGGAAATGGAAGAAAAGCATAACCCTGATGTCATTGTACGTCTGACGCCGAAGAGCCTGGCAGCAGGGAAACCGGTCGTTGACGGTATGCCGCTGGTCTATGCGTTTATGGGGCCTGACAAGGTTTACAACGAGTTAAAACAATATTACAAATAGCCGGGAAGCCAGGAAGTTTGTTTTTAGATTGGTAATGGAAGAAGGGAGTTTTGTGAAAATGAAAGCATTAAATTTATATGGCCCCAGAGACTTGCGATATGAAGAGACTGCCAAGGCGGTATTGGAAGATAGTAAGGAAGTCATTATCAAAGTAAAGGTGGTGGGGATCTGCGGCTCCGATATTCACCGTTATGCCAAGCTGGGGCCCTACATCGCAGGAATGACCTGGGGGCATGAGTTTTCCGGCGAAATTGAAGCAGTAGGCAGCGAAGTAGACAGCTTGAAACCCGGTGACCGTGTGACCGCTTGTCCGGCCCTGTATTGCGGTCATTGCGAGTCCTGCCGGAAGGGCGAGTTTGCCCGTTGTGAGAAGCTGACTGTCATTGGCGCCAGACATCCGGGTGCTTTCGCCGAGTATGTAAAAGTACCGGCGGAAAACTGCGTTAAATTGCCTGACAGTGTGCCTTACGATGCCGCCAGCATGATTGAACCGACCAGTGTGGCTATTCACGGGCTTTACAAAACGGGTATCGAGGCCGGTGACGATGTGGCAGTAATCGGTTGTGGCACCATTGGTCTATTAACCATTCAATGGGCTAAAATCTTTGGCGCCAGACACGTTTACGCCCTGGATATTGATGATGCCAAGCTGGAACTGGCTAAGCAACTGGGGGCTGATTTCGGTGTTAACACAAAGGATATAGAACCTCATGTAAAAATATTTGAAATGACCGGCAATCGCGGGGTAGATATTGCCGTGGAATCGGCCGGCAGCACGATTACCTCTGCTCAGGTATTCTCGCTGCCCCGTAAAGGCGGCAAGGTTGTATTCATGGGAATTCCCTATGGCGATGTGATGGTGAAGCGGTTCTATTTTGAGCGGATTGTGCGCAATGAGCTGAGTGTCTATGGCTCCTGGAATGCTATTTCGGCTCCCTTCCCGGGGAAGGAATGGCAGACAACCGTCCATTTCCTGCAGGAAGGAAAAATCAAGGTAGAACCTATGATCACCCACCGGCTCAGCCTGGCGGAAGGTCCGGCAACCTTTGAAAAGATTATCAACCGGCAAGGGAATTTCGGCAAGGTTTTATTCTATCCGGAGAAATAGGATTAGTTTTTACTATAAAATATCCGTAAGCATCGGAGGATTGTTATGAAAATTGCCATTGGCTCTGATCATGCCGGTTTTGAAATGAAAGAGAAACTAAAACAGTTTCTGGCCGACCGGAAGCTGGAAGTTCTGGACTGTGGACCTCAAGCTGGCGACAGTCCGGTGGAATATGTCCCTATTGCCAAGGCAGTGGCCCAAAAGACTGCAGCAGCAGAGGTAGGTGGCGGCATTTTGATTTGTGGCACAGGTATGGGCATGTCCATTGCCGCCAACAAAGTTCCGGGTATACGGGCCGGTCTATGTAATGAGCTGTTTACCGCGAAATATGCCAAGAGCGATGTGAATATCAATGTGCTGTGTATGGGCAGCCGGGTAATCAGCCAAAGAATGGCGGAAGAAATCACTGCGTTGTGGCTGGATACCCCTTTTACCGGTGGCCGGTTTATTCCACGGTTAAAGCAACTCAGTGATTTGGAGGCCGAAGGGAGTCAGCCTTGTTGCTAATACTTTGACGGGAGCGATAAAGGATGGATGCAAATACCTATTCTGAAATAATTATCCGGGAAATTGGGCAGGTATTGGGCCAGGTCAACACAACCGCCTTGGAGGAACTGGCAGCAGCCATCAGGGCGGCCAACCGGGTTTTTGTAGCCGGTGCCGGCCGGTCGGGCCTGATGGCCAAGGCCTTTGCCATGCGCTTAATGCATATGGGCTTTACGGTCTATGTGGTGGGGGAAACGGTTACGCCTAGTCTGGCTGCCGGTGACTTACTGCTGCTGGCATCCGGTTCGGGTGAAACAGGCAGTCTTGTGACCATGGCGGACAAATGCAAGAAGCTACAGGCTAAACTGGCTGTGCTGACTGCTGCCCCTGGATCGACGATTGGACGCAGCGCCGACATTGTTGTGCAGGTGCCTGCCGTAACCAAAGAAGCGGCAGATACCCGAAGTATTACCGCTCAGCCTATGGGGTCGTTGTTTGAGCAAAGTATTTTGCTGCTGATGGATGCCATTATTGTCCGGTTAATGGAACTGCAAGAAAAAACTTCTACAGCCATGTTTTCCCGCCATGCCAATTTAGAATAAAAGGGCAGGCCAATATTATTGAAATCGAAATAAAACAGCAAACAGGCCTTCCTCAGCTATAAACTGGGGAAGGCCTGTTGTTTACGAACGGTCAGTCTAAACAAATCCGGGTACAGCCGGTTTGGTTGATTAGTTGCAATCTGTCACGGTACCGGTCAAAATCTTCGGTGGCATTATAAGAATGAAGCCAGTGGGAAAAGGCCGTGTCCAGCAGCGTTATCGGCGTGTCATATAGACGCAGTCCCTCAAAAAAGCCGGGCAGAATGAACTTGCGGAAGGCCTGAATCGTACCGGAAGGCCGGCTTAATTTTTCTAACCCCATGCAAGTGGACGTTGCGGATGGTTGGGACGTTTGTTCGGCAGCATGATAGAGCACCAGCGGTGCTGTGCAATATCTTGACTGATAGAAGGGAAGAACTTTTTTGCGGAACCACTGTAGGCCTGTCGGCAGGGAGCGATCAGGGCTAAAAAGGCCGAAGGTGTAACCGTTAAATAAATCCATAAACAAATGAATGTATTGCAGTGTCTTAAGTTTGCTGATCATGCGGCGGGTGCAGATGCACTCATAAACCAGCTTTTCTCCCGGTGCCGTGACTGACAGCTCCCGGTCGCAAAAGGCGGGATTGACCCGCTCGATAAACCGGATTTGATGTACGTCCAGGGTGTCCGGATTTTTTATGTACAACTGGATAAGTGCCTGGCATAAAGCAGCTTTGGACGTTATACCCAACTTTTGCTTGACTTGCAGCAGCTGCTGCATGGTCAACGAGAGACCCTGGCGAGTGAAAAAGTCCAGCAGCCGGAAATCGTTCCAAAAGGGATTGGTCAAACAGGTCTTAAGGATAAAATCCTCACTTGACGGTTGTGGCTGGGGTAGCGGTTCTTTTATGTGCAAACGGTAGGTCAGATTGGTTTTGGGCAGGGGAGTGGAACGCGTGGTAAATTTATCTTCCAAGCAAATAAGTTCTAAGGGACTTATGAATGATTTCGCCTTAGACATTAGTATAGGGCTGTGGTTTGGCATGATAGACACCCCCAAAAAATAAAAGAGCGGCGCGAACATGATAGTAGAACATGTTCGGCCGCATTGCCTCTTGTTTATTATGCAAATAACTGGTGTATTTATTATATAACTAGTTTGAGTTTATTTCAATTAGTTTTTGTTAAGTTTTATTGGTTGGTGTTAGGCCGCAGTGGTCAAGCAGTTGTCGGAAATCGGTGGGGAGCGGCGCCTGCACGGTAATTCGCCGGTTGTCGCCCAGTGTGCTGAATGTGACTGAAACGGCGTGAAGGGCTTGACGGGGCATAAATGGTGAAGGTTTTCCGTACATGGCGTCGCCAATGACGGGGTGCCCCAGGTGCGCTAAGTGCAGGCGGATTTGGTGGGTGCGCCCTGTTTCCAGTTCCAATTCCAATAAAGTGGCGACGGGAAATTGCTGCAGCGTCCGGTAGTGGGTAATGGCCGATTCTCCCTGGTCACTGACAATACGGCGGTTGGGACGGTGAGGATGAACAGCGATGCCGGCCGTTATGATTCCCTGGGGAGGCTGTACCAGGCCGGTGACACAGGCCTGGTACAGCCGGCTGATTTGCCTGGACTTTAGCTGCTCTTCCAGTTTAAACTGGCTTTGGGCGTCCTTGGCAAAGAGGATGCAGCCCGACGTATCGCGGTCGAGGCGGTGAATCGGGCGAAGCGTATAGAGCAGGCCCTGCTGTTGCCAGTGATAGGCCAGATGGTTGGCCAAGGTGCCGTGGGTTGTATGTCCGGCAGGATGAACAAGCTGATAAGGCGGTTTATTCAGTACCAACAGGTACTCATCTTCATATAAAATGTCGACGCCGCCTGCTTCGGGCTGCACACCGTAGGAGGCATCTTCCAGCACGGCAACCTGCAGCAGGTCACCGGTTTTAAGGTTTTTTTGCAAAAAAACGCTTCGTTTATTTAAGAGAATTCCTTTTTTTCTGGTTAGTTTCTGAATTTTTCTGCCGGAGTAACCAAGAATTTCTTTTAAATAGGCTTCGACAGGCAGCCCGGCATGCTGTTCTTCGATTTTGTAACTCGTAAATGTCTTCATATGCCGTATTCTTCCTTACATTTTGATGTAATGATCCGCCGCGAAAATTAAATTTATGGGGATGTTTCATAAGACAAAGCTATGTGCCTATCGGATTTAGGTCAGCCGATGATAGCGAAGCTTTGAAATTATTGTACGTTCAGAGTTAGTGAATACTAGCATCATACCGTAATTTGTGCCGGTAGACAAGTAGTATGGAAATAAATGGCGGGTATCAATGCACCTGATTGTGATATAATGCAAGTATGGCTTATTTTTACACAACCTACAGCTAGGAGGGATATATATGGAAGAAATCGTCAATGCGATTACTCATGGTATTGGCGCTGTACTGGCGTTGGTCGGACTGGTGGTGCTGGCAGTCGGCGCTTGCACGCAAGGCAGTGTCTGGCACATTGTAAGCTTTAGCATTTATGGCACCTCGTTGGTACTGCTGTATCTGGCTTCGACACTGTATCATAGTTTTACCAATGAACGGGTCAAACATATCTTTAAAATTTTTGACCATTCGGCCATATACCTCTTGATTGCCGGCACTTACACACCGTTTGCCTTTGTTCCGCTGCACGGTACACTAGGCTGGATCATTTTTGGTGTCGTGTGGACGCTGGCTATTGTCGGTATTGTGTTCAAGGTTTTTTTTGTCAGACGGTTTAACCGGCTTTCCACTTTGTGCTATATCCTGATGGGCTGGTTTGCTGTTGTTATGATTAAACCGCTGATTATGACCTTGCCGGCAGCCGGTTTGTACTGGTTGATTGCCGGCGGTGTGCTGTATACGGTAGGGGCTATTTTCTATCTGGCCCGTAAAATGCCCTATAGTCATGCGGTCTGGCATTTCTTTGTTATCGCCGGCAGCGCGGCGCACTTCAACAGTATTTTTTCTTATGTGCTTCCCCTTTCCGTATCTTAATAATTCGGGGTATATAGTACTCTGCTTTCCCTAAATGCATGGATCTTCGGGAAGGCTTCTTCATCTGCTTTAGCTGTCGTCGCCTTACATACATCCGGTATGCGTGGCTTCTCCGCCTGGCAGGACAAAAAAATCCTTGCAAACTTATCTTATTAGGTGCTCAGGGTACTAGAATGTTATGACAAGCATTGGGGCCGGCCTTCCGGTTCAATGCTTTTTCTTTTGGCTGATTTTAGTAGACAAAACATTTGCCCGTGTACTATAATTAAGTGTAACTTTTAAATAGTTATTTAAAACGAATGTTTAATTAGTGAGGTGACCAGATATTACGTGGTGGATTGTATTGATAAACCAACTATAAATAAAATTGTTGAGTCTGCAGTTACCTTGTTCTCCCTGAAAGGATATGCCCGCGTATCTGTTAAAGAAATCGCTGAAGCGGCGGGTGTAAACATTGCCTTAATTTCTTATTATTTTGGTGGAAAAGAAAAACTATATTCCTACGTAATGGAGCAGCAGCTTACGCTTTTTGGCAGACAGTTGGAGGTCATCCGTCAGGAAGAGCAAGATCCTTTGGAAAAGATAAGGTGCTTTATTCAAACAGCAATGGAGATACATAAAAAATTTCCTTATCTTAACCGGTTGCTGTATCGAGAATTGCTCAGCCCGACCAATTGTTTTGATGAGATTGTCCGGGGCGAGGCGGAGCGGTTTCATAATTTCTTGGGCGAATGTATCCAGGAAGCCATTGACCAGGGAAGGTTTCGGCCTGATCTTGATATTTACTGTGCCACAGTAACCTTATTCAGCATGATACATTATACCCTTTTTACCCAATGTCTGCCCGATACAATTTTAACGGCGAAGGCTGACCGGGAGGAATATTATCTTCGGCAGTCTTTGGAGATTTATTTACATGGGGTTCAATGCCCGGGGGTATAAGAACTGGAAAACGATATCTGTAATCTAACTATAATATAATAGTCATATATTAACATGTGTAAGAATGGCGAAATAGGAGGGGAAGTATTGATTAGCACAGGTTTGAAAAAAATGAGTTATGTAGGAGTCTTCTTGCTGTGCGGCGCTATATTGGCGGCCGGTTGCAGCAAACAGACGGCCCAAATGCCACAACAGGCTGTGGAAGTCAAGGCAATACAAGTTGCTCAACAGGATACGCCGGTCACCTATGAGTATGTAGGTCAGGTGCAGGCTAAAAATGAGGTAAAACTTCAATCCAAAGTTTCCGGCAATATTGTGGCTAAGATGGTTAATGGTGGGGCCATGGTGAAGAAGGGCCAGCCGCTCTTTCAAATAGACCGCCGGCAGTATGAATCATCCCTGCTTTCCGCCAAGGCTCAGTTGGCCCAGTCGGAAGCCACATTGGCCAATTCCCGTCTGGATGTCAGCCGCTATAAGAGACTGGCCGCTCAGGACGCTATTGCCCAACAGACATTGGATACCCAGGTTTCCGTAGAGCAGCAAAACATGGCGGCCGTAGAGGCCAATCAGGCGCAAGTACAGTTGGCGCAGGAAAATCTGGCAGATACGCTTATTGTTTCGCCCATTGACGGCCGCATGGATGTCAATGATTTGAGTGTGGGTAGCTATGTCACGGCCGGTTCGACTGTAATGGCTACCATTTCGTCGATTGACCCGGTCTTTGTACAATTCAGCATGAATGAAAACGAATATCTTCAGTTGGCCAATAACAACGGTGGATTGCCTAACTCCTGGGGTAATAGCCTTAAAATGGTCCTTAGCAACGGCACCGAATATCCGGTGACCGGCCAGGTGGAGCAGGTGGACCGGGGCATTAATCAAAATACCGGAACCATTACCATCAAGGCTTCCTTTGCCAATGCTCAGCAATTGCTGGTGCCGGGGATGTTTGCCCGGGTAATCGCCGCCGGTGAAGTACATAAGGGCGCCTTGCTGGTACCGCAGCGGGCAGTGCAGGAATTGTTAGGCAAAAACTTTGTCACCGTTGTAGGTGAAGGCGATAAAGCCGAATCGCGGGCTGTGACGATGGGCGCCAAAGTAGGCAATCTGTGGATTGTCGAAGAAGGCCTGCAGCCGGGAGACCGTGTTGTTGTCGAAGGCACCAATAAAGTTCAGCCAGGCGCGGCGTTAGCGGTAACCACGGTCGGATTGGATCAGTTTATAAATCCGGCGAAACAATAGGGGGTGTTAAGACATGGCTAAGTTTTTTATTGAACGCCCCGTTTTTGCCATTGTGCTATCTATTTTGATCACGCTAATCGGTGGGATTGCCGCGTTTAACCTGCCAATTGCGCAGTATCCGCAAATTGCGCCGCCTACCGTCCGGGTTGGTGCCACCTATCAGGGAGCCAATGCGGACGTTGTGGAACAAACAGTGGCCCAAACCATTGAGGAACAGGTAAACGGTGTTGAGGACATGGTTTCCATGAATTCAACCAGTACCGATGCGGGGTCATATACCTTAAACGTACAGTTTGAAACAGAAAAGAATGCCGATATTGCTACGGTACAGACCCAAAACCGGGTGTCGCAGGCTGACGCTTCCATTCCTGACACGGTACGGCAGTCCGGTGTGACAACGAAAAAATCGACCCAGGATATGGCGTTCATTTTCACCCTGTGGTCGCCCAATAACAGTTATGACTCAAACTTCTTAAAGAGTTACGGTACCATCTATTTGGAAGATGATATTAAGCGCGTAAAAGGTGTCGGCAATATTATGGAATTCGGCGCTGACTACGCTATGCGGATATGGGTAAAGCCGGATAAGCTGGCCCAGCTTGGCCTAACGGTAGGCGATGTGCAGAGTGCTATTCAGGCACAGAACATTCAGGCGCCGGCTGGCAATATCGGTACTATGCCGACGCCGCAGAACCAGGAAAAGCAGTATACGGCTAAAGTAAAAGGCCGTCTCAGCACGCCGGAGGAATTCGGCAATATTATTATCCGGGCCGAGGCGGACGGTTCTTTTGTCCGAATCAAGGATGTGGCCCGGGTGGAACTGGGCAGCCAGAACTATAACTTCAGTCCCAAAATGAACGGGAAAACGGCGGTAGGCTTCGCCATTCAGCTCAGCAATGATGCCAATGCCTTAGAAACGATCAGCAATGTGCGCAAAGTATTGGCGGATGCTTCCAAGCGTTTCCCGCCGGATTTACAATACAGTGTTATGATCGATAACACCAAGTTTGTCCGCGAATCAATGGTCGAGGTGGCCAAAACCTTTGCCGAAGCGCTAATGCTGGTGCTGCTGGTCGTGTTTATCTTCCTGCAAAACTGGCGGGCCACGCTGATACCGATGCTGGCTATTCCCGTATCACTGATTGGTACGTTTGGGGCGTTTGTAGCACTGGGCTTTTCCATCAATACACTGACCTTGTTTGCCATGGTGCTGGCTATCGGTCTGGTGGTTGATGATGCCATCGTGGTTATCGAAGCGGTGGAACATCATATGCGTTATTCCGGCATGGCGCCCAGGGAAGCTACCAAACGGGCGATGAGTGAGGTATCGGGACCGGTAGTGGCCATTGCCTTCGTGCTGGCTTCAGTATTCATTCCGGTTGCCTTCTTCGGCGGTACGATGGGGGTTTTGTATAAGCAGTTTGCGTTAACCATTGCTGTTTCGATGGGACTGTCGGCCCTAGTGGCTTTGTCATTGACGCCGGCGCTATGCGCCATGCTGCTTAAACCCTACAATCCTGATGAACATAAAGGCCTCTTGGGCCGCTTCTTTGACCGGTTTAACGACTGGTTTGAAAGAATGATTGAACGGTATGGCCACGGTCTGGGCAGGATTATTCCCAAAGCCAGTGTATGCCTGGCGTCGCTCCTGATACTGCTCATTCTGACCGGCTTTTTACTGAAAATGGTTCCTTCGGCGTTTATACCGGAAGAGGATCAGGGCTTTTTTATTAGTACGCTAACCTTGCCAGAAGCCGCAAGCATGAACCGGACTGATGAGGCAGTCAGCAAATTAGCGGAGGATGTATCGAAGCAGCCCGGTGTTCAGGATACTATGGCCGTTATTGGCTACGACATGTTAAGTGGCGGGATTAAATCCAATGCGGCAACTATGTTCGTAGGTCTTAAGCCATGGGATGAGCGGACCAATCCGCAAACTGCCGTAAATGCGCAAATTGGGCAGGTATTCCAAAAAAGCAGCCATTTGCCGGAAGGCCAGGTCATTGCCCTTAATCCGCCTTCGCTGCCCGGTCTGGGCATTGCCGGTGGCTTCACCATGATGCTGCTTGACCGCAGCGGTGGAGAAATGGGAGATTTTGACCGCGTTTCTCAGGAATTTTTAGCGGCGGCCCGTAAACGGCCGGAAATTGGTAAGGTATATACTACCTTCCAAATGAATACACCTGGTTTCGAATTTGAAGTGGATCGGGAAAAAGTAGAAAAATTGGGCGTTTCCCTGGACGAGGTGTTTACGACGCTGCAAACCTATTTCGGTGGCGTCCAGGTCAATGATTTCAATAAATTCGGCCGGACCTTCAAAGTTATGCTGCAAGCTGATGTGGATTACCGTTCTCAGGTGGATGCTACTCGGTTCTTCTTCCTCAAAGGTTCCAATGGAACTATGGTGCCATTAAATACCCTGCTTAAGCCAAAACCGATGAATGCGACGACGCTGATCAGCCGCTATAACGGGTCCCGCGCCATCCAGATCAACGGTATGCCGGCTAATGGTTTCAGTTCCGGTCAGGCAATTACTGCCCTGGAGGAAGTGGCTGCTCAGGTATTGCCAACCGGTTATACCTATGAATGGTCAGGTCAGAGCCGGGAGGAAAAGATTTCCGGTAGCCGGGCTCCTGTTGTATTTGGCTTTGCCCTGCTCTTTGTTTTCCTTTGTCTGGCAGCGCTGTATGAAAGCTGGAGCGTGCCTTTTGCCGTACTGCTATCGGTGCCGACAGGCATCTTTGGCGCTTTCCTCTTCCAGTATGCCCGGCATTTGGAAAACAGTGTATATATGCAGATTGGGCTGGTCATGCTGATTGGGCTGGCGGCCAAGAATGCCATTTTAATTGTTGAGTTTGCCAAGGTTCGGGTTGATAACGGTATGAACCCGGTTCAGGCGGCGATTGAGGCGGCGAAAATCAGACTACGGCCTATTTTGATGACCTCGTTGGCCTTCATCATCGGCTGCCTGCCGCTGGCTATTGCCACCGGCGCCGGCGCCGCAGCCAGAAACTCCATGGGGACGGCGGTTGTCGGTGGCATGCTGATGGCAACCTCGCTGGGTATCTTCCTGATTCCTGTGTTGTTTGTTGTCGTGGAAAAATTAACAATAAAAATTAAACAATGGAGAAAAGGAAAAGATACCTCCGTATCGGTTTCCAAATAAACAAAAGCAATAGCTGCCTGCTTGCGGGCAGCTATTGCTTTTTGTTATGATTAGACAGAGAGCGGGGGGAAAGATACGAGGAGGATGACAGTGCATTGTATAAAAGAAAAGAAAGATAGCAGGAAAAAGAGAGAATTCAAAGCTGTTATCTTTGACCTGGACGGAACCTTGATTGACAGTGAACCCAACTATTTTGAGGCGTTTAAAAAGATCCTGGAAGAGCATGGCGTGACCGGTTATACAGCTAAGATGAACCGGCAGTATTACGGTATGGGGGTAAAGGAAGTTCTCGAAGTGTTTAAGGAGAAATATCACATTCAGGCATCCATTGATGCAATAGTAGCAAAGAGCAATGAATATTATCTGGACTTTGCCAAACGGAATACGGTCGTGTTTCCGGAAATGTTCAAGCTGGTAAAAAAGTTGAAGGCCTGTTGTTATCCTTTGGCGTTAGCCTCCGGCTCATCACCGGAAATTATTGAAGATATATTGGCTGCAGCCCGGATTGGTGACTATTTTGATCTCGTTATTTCTTCTGAGAAGGTTGGTAAATCCAAGCCTGAACCGGACGTATTCCTGGAGACGGCCAGACGGTTGGCGGTGGCGCCGGAGCATTGCCTGGTGCTGGAAGACTCGCCTTATGGAGTTATGGCTGCCCAACGGGCCGGCATGTCCTGCATTGCTGTTCCGTCAGGGAATCTTTCGGCGTTGCATAGTTGCTTTTTTAAAGCCGATCTGCTGCTCGAAAACGGTATAAGCGATTTTTCTGCCGATAAAGCGTTTAAATGGATACAATCGGATGGCCTTGCCGTTTAATGCAAAACAGGCCACTGCTCCTGATTGGGAGCGGTGGCCTGTTTTATGTTTCGTCTGGTGAGATGAGACGATTGCTATTTTATTCGGCCTGCAAAAATTCAATCAAAGCGAGCAGCTCTTCCTGGTCTTCCGACCGGGCCAGAAAAACGGAACTGCCAGCTTGATGCTCTGTGCCGCACTGAGGAAAAGTGGCGACAAGCAGCCGGTCGTAGGCGGCGCGGATCTCTTCTTCTTTGTGGGCGTAGTCTTTACCGGCGCTTCTCGCGATATAGGCGCAGTGGAATTTTCGTGTGATGTCACTGCTAAACTGGTCGCCCTGCACCATATTAGCCCACTCCTGGTAGACATTGATGTCATTGGCGAAGTTGAAGATGTCCGGCATAAAGCCATTGCCCGGAAATAGCAGTAATTCTTCGACGAAAAGCTTATTCTTTTCATTCCGGCTAAACCGGATATGAAAGAAGCGGCCGGCAGCATTGGTGGCGGCAAGCAGTTTAGCGGCAGTCTTTGCCAAATCTTCCGGAATGTCCCGCAGTGAATAAAAGGCTGACTGTCCTGCCGATACATGGGCTGCGGTAAACGCGGGAGCACCCGACGCGTCCAGCAGGCCGTCAAATGAATAATAGGCTTTTTTCGTATGAGGGGCCAGAACATAGGTTGCATAGTTCGGCAGCTTGTCCAGCCAGGCGTTTAGCTCCTCTTCATTCTGCAGAATGGTGCAGGGGGCCTGTGAAATAAATGAATCAGGCTTGGCTATGACCGGGTAACCGGTTTTTTTCGCATATTCAGCAGCTTCTTCGCGGGACAAAAGCGCGTCACTAACCAGCGTATTGACACGGGCCTTCCGGCAGAGTTTTTTCATGCCCGTATAGCTGGCATGAAGGTCCAGTGCATCCAGATTGACTCCCGGTACATGAAAATCGGTGCGGAGTGCCGCTTCGGTAAAGAAAAGACGGGGATTGATATTTTCAATCCGGTTGATCTTCCCATATTTGTGGGTAAAATAGCCGGCAGCCCGCAGCACCTCGTCGTAGTTAGCCAGATTATCTACCTTATAGTATTCAGTCAGTGCTCCGGTAAGGGACTGTGACAATTGATCATAGGCCGTATCCCCGATGCCCAGGACGTGAACCCCTAAATTCCGCAGGTAAAGACAGAATTGGTATACGTTATGTGAAAAATCCGGCGATAAGATAATAATATTCATAAAAATGACAACCTCCCTGTAAAAGTTTGGAAAATATTCCATTTTAAAAAGGGATTCTACATGAATGATCAAAATCCTTTAATTTTGTAAAAATATTAGGAAACTGCTGATTTAATGAGCCTCCCGTCAGGAGGCGCAGGATGAATATAATTGGCGATTTCTTAGTCTTACCATACCTTTTGAGCCCTGGGGCGTGTTTTCAAACTATCCGAGAAGTCCTCCCGGCGACACTTTTTATACCCTTGAAGCAAGAGCGATTATTCCCTGTAATATGCTGTTTCGCCTGGCACAAAAATTACTTGCCATGGATTTTCCTGTTAGGTTGAAAGAACTCTGGCGAGCGGGAAAGGAGATTTCTGTCATAGGTCCGGCGCTTCCTTCATACTAGTTTATTGTTTGGGAAATTTACATGAAGAAGGGATAGGTGTGTTCAGCTTGCAAAAGATGAGGCCGGTCCTGTGGCTGGCAGTCCTCTGGTTAGTGATATTTTACGCAGGCAGTGAGTGCCGGGGCCAGTCTGGCGAAGCGGCGATTATCATTAACATTCCCAGCCGGACCCTGGAACTGTATGAGGGAGAAAATCTGGCCAAGGAGTACCGGATTGCCGTGGGAAAAGAGTCAACGCCGACACCGCTCGGGGACTTTTCTATTACCGATAAGGAAGTTAATCCGGTTTGGATACCGACCAACGGCGACCCTGCCGTTCCTTCGGGACCGCATAATCCTCTGGGATATCGCTGGCTGGGCTTGTACGGAACCTATGGCATACATGGCACCAATGCGCCCTGGTCGATTGGCGGCAGTATTTCCAACGGCTGCATCAGAATGTACGAAAGTGATGCGGAAGAGCTGTTTGACCGGGTAAAACTGGGCACGCCGGTCTCTATTACCTACGAGCGGTTAAAGATAAGGCTCGATGGCGGCAAAGCATTTATCGGAATTTATCCGGATATATACCATAGGAATTCGCTAAGTGCAGCGGAGGTAGGCGCTAAGCTGGGAGAACTGGGAATCAGCGGTTTGGTTGATGAGAATCTGGTGGTCAGGGCGCTGCAAAATAATGAAGAATGGAAGATGCAGCTAGGGAAAATATATGGTATGCATGTGAATGGTAGAACGCTGCGGGAAAAGGCGATCGAACTGGACGGAGCTGTATATATTCCGGTCTGGCCGGTGGCTAGCGCCGTGAAAACCGACATTCGCTGGGATGGGCAGGCCGGGCTGATTCAGGTGGGGCAGCAAGCGGTCAAAGGACTGGTCAGAGGTAATGTGCTGTATGCGTCGCCAGAGGACATCGGGCTGCTGTTCGGCGGCCGCCAATGGCTGGCACAGGGAGAATGGTATTATAACACCTTCAGTCTGGTGGTAAACGGTGTGTTGATCACCAATGAAATGGAGGTGGTAGATGGCGTGTTGGCGGTGCCGCTGACCTCCTTGTTTGAGGGATTGGGACTTCAAGCCGGCTATCAGCACGAGGGTGACCGCTTTGGATATCGGGGCAATGCGTTGCCAGTTACGCTGCTTCATGGCCGGCCGTATATTCCAATTAATAAGATCAGTCAGGTTTTGCCGGTGTATGTATACTGGGATCAGCCGACAGGTACGGTGGAGGTGACGGCCTATCAGCCTGGCACGGCGGCGGCCTTGACGCCATGAAGAGTACCTGCTCTCAGTTAAGGATAATGGAAAGAATTCTTGCCGTCACATCACTTTGTCTGTTGACGGAGCGGATACAGTGCTGTATAATTTTGGGTAGTAATGACTCCTGCTGGTATTTTACTGGCAGGAGTTTTTTACCATGAGTATTCTGTCTTTCAAGGTGTGTTTTCAAACTAGCTGAGATGCTCCCTGACGGTGCTTTTTGTGCCATACTTCGTTAACATTTTTTGAAATGGGGACCACTATTCCTGTAAAATGTTGCCGCGTATGGCGCAAAAATTACTCGTTATGGATCATCCCGTTAGTTTAAAAACTCACAATAAGGGAGAAGCTAAACTATTAATATTGTGAGGGGATACCGATGTCTCCAGAGTTTATGATTATTGACGGAAGCAGCCTGATTCACCGTGCTTTTTATGCCTTACCCCCGCTTTCCAACGCAGCGGGACAATATACAAACGCCGTATATGGCTTTACCACCATGCTGCTTAAGCTGTTGGCAGACTTAGAGCCCGATGCCATTGCTGTTGCCTTTGATAAAGGTAGAATCACCTTCCGCAACGAAACCTATGCGGAATATAAAGGTCACCGCAAGGCTACACCAGGCGAACTGTCCGAACAGTTTCCGCTGGTAAAAGAGGTATTGGCGGCTTTAGGGATTCAGGTGCTGGAAGAAGCCGGCTATGAGGCAGACGATATCATCGGGACCTTAAGCGTACAGGCCGTACAGGCCGGCTGCCAGGTTACCATTGTGACCGGCGACCGGGATGCGCTGCAATTGATCGGTCCCTATAGCAGGGTTTTACTGACGAAAAAAGGTATTTCCGATATGGAGAATGTTACGGAAGAGACCTTTCGGGAAAAATACGGTATTGCCTCAAGCCAGTTTATTGATGTTAAAGGGCTGATGGGGGATACTTCGGATAATATTCCCGGCGTTCCGGGGATTGGTGAAAAGACGGCGCTCAAGCTGGTCAGTGAGTTTGGATCGGTGGAAAACCTCTTGGACAATATCGATCAAGTGGCAGGGAAAAAATTGCAGGAAAACCTGCGGACCTACCGTGACATGGCAATTATGTCCAAAAAGCTGGCGACCATTGTCTGTGATATGCCGCTGGCTTTTTCGCTGGACCAATACGGCTATGCGCCTGATACGGAGAAACTAAAAGAGTTATTTGCCCATTTTGAATTCAAAAGTCTGCTGCAGCGTTTACCGGCGATGTTTGGCAGTGCTGCCGGCGAACCGGAAGCAGAGCCGGTCCGCATCGAAGCCCGGTACATCGAGACACAGGAAGCGGCGCAAGAGCTGACGGCGGCTGTCCGCCGCCAGGGACGGCTGATATTTTATCCGGTTACAGAGGGCCTGCTACCGGCGATATCGTTCAACGGCCTGGCTTTGTGGGACGGTAAAGAAGCTGTCTACATCTCCGCCGGCAGTGACGCCTGGTCCGGTGTGGCGGAGCTGCTCAAGGATGGCCGGCTGGAAAAGACCACCTATGACGCTAAAATTACCTATAATGCCTGCTACGGCACAGAGCTTGCCTGCGGTGAAATTCAAACCGATATTTTGCTGATGGCCTATCTGCTTGATCCTACAGCGGTGGAATATCCGCTGAACAAGCTGGTGGAAAAATATCTGTCCGGCTATGCCGCATTGCACCCGGATCAGTACAAGGACAGGACAGCGGCAGCTCTTTGGTCGGTTGAGACTATTGCCCGGCTGCAGCCGGTGCTGTATGCCGCCCTGCAGGACGCCAAGCTGGAGAACTTGTACCGGGAGATTGAACTGCCGTTGGTACGTGTGCTGTCTTCCATGGAAAACTACGGCATTACCGTGAATCGCGCCTCGCTGCTCGGCATGTCCGAGGGACTTTCTGTACGGATCGACGAGTTATTAGCGGAAATTTACCAACTGGCCGGGGAACCGTTTAATGTTAATTCCACTAAACAACTGGGAGTACTGCTATTTGAGAAACTGAAACTGCCGGTTATTAAAAAGACGAAAACCGGTTATTCTACCGATGCCGAAGTGCTGGAAAAGCTGGCTGGCAGCCACCCGCTGATCGGTATTATCCTGGAGTACCGGATGTTAATCAAACTAAAATCGACCTATCTGGACGGATTGCTGCCCCTGATTCATCCGGTTACCCGGCGGATTCATACCACCTTTAACCAGACGGTGACCGCCACCGGTCGCCTAAGCAGTTCCGAGCCCAATTTGCAGAATATACCCGTCCGTTCGGAAGAGGGAAGAAAAATCAGGGAACTTTTTGTGCCCGGCGAGGGTTACGATTACATTATGTCTGCCGACTATTCGCAGATTGAGCTGCGTATTCTGGCCCATATGTCAAAAGACAATGGACTGATTGAAGCCTTCATTCACGAGCAGGATATCCATACCCGGACAGCCGCAGAGGTATTCGGGGTTGCCATGAGTGAGGTTACGGCTGAAATGCGTTCGCGGGCCAAAGCGGTCAATTTCGGCATTGTATATGGAATCAGCGATTATGGCCTGTCCCGCGATATCGGGGTCAGCCGCAAGGAAGCCGGCCAATATATTGAAAGCTATTTTGCCCGTTATCACGGTGTAAAGGAATTCATTGATGCGATCATCGGTTTCGCCCGGCAAAACGGTTATGTCACCACCATGTTCGACCGGCGTCGCTATTTGCCGGAAATCAACAGCAGCAACTTCAATCAACGTTCTTTTGCTGAACGGACAGCGATGAATACGCCTATTCAGGGTACAGCGGCGGATATTATTAAAAAGGCTATGATTGATGTGTATCGGGAGCTCAGGAAAGCAAACCTCACTTCACGGATATTGCTGCAGGTACATGACGAACTGCTCTTAGAAGTGGTAGAACAAGAGGTTGAGCCGGTGACTCGCCTGGTCAAACTGGCCATGGAGCAGGCTGTGAACTTGCTGGTGCCTATGACGGTGGAGGTTAAAACAGGAAAGACCTGGGCGGCGGCTAAATAATATGGTGTAGAATGATGCGACGGAGGATACGGACATGCCTGAGTTACCGGAGGTAGAGACAATTCGCCGGAATTTGGCGGATAAAGTAACTGAACGTGTAATCAAAGAGGTCGACCTTTTGTTGCCGCGCCTGATCAAATGGCCCAGTCCGGGGGAATTTCAGGCCATCTTGACGGGAAAACGCATTACAAAGTTGGGGCGGCGCGGTAAATATTTGTTGTTTTATCTGGAGGATGACTTTGTTCTGGTTGTTCACTTGCGGATGACCGGGCGCCTTTACTTTATACAGGCTGGCGTGGAACGGGACAAGTACACCCGTATTCTATTCACCTTTGATAACAGGGACACGCTGCAATATGCCGATACCCGCACGCTTGGCACACTGTACTTAATGAAGGAAAGTGAACTGTGGCGGATTTCCGGGTTGCAGCATATGGGGCCGGAACCTCTGACCGCCGAGTTTACCGAGGCGTATTTCAGTGACCGGCTTAAAAAGCGGCAGGGCAAGATTAAGCCGCTGTTGCTTGATCAGACGTTGGTCAGTGGTTTAGGAAATATTTATGCCGATGAAAGTTTAGCCCTGGCTGGAATTCATCCGGAAAAAAGTGCGGCCCAATTGACGGGGAAAGAATGCAAGGCGTTATACGCGGCAGTGAATCAGGTCATCGCCGAAGGCATCGCCGATGGAGGAACCAGTTTCCGGGATTACCGCGACGGTAACGGGCAGCGCGGGGAGCACCAAAAGCACCTGCGGGTATACGGCCGTCACAATGAGCCCTGCTGTGTTTGTGGCACACCGATCAGTAAGATTGTGGTTGCCGGACGGGGTACGCACTATTGCTCCCGTTGCCAGATCAAGTGAGGGGGGACGCCATGTATTGTGTCGGATTAACAGGCGGCATCGCCAGCGGCAAGAGCACCGTCAGTGCGTTGCTGTCCAAGATGGGCGCCCGTCTTATTGATGCCGATGTGGTTGCCCGCAGCGCGGTTGCTGCTGGCAGTCCAGCCTGGCAGGCTATTGTGGAGCGTTTTGGTCAGGAAATTCTGCTGCAGGACGGTTCGCTCAACAGGGGAATGCTCGGCGGGAAAATTTTTGCCGAGCCGGCTTTGCGGAACTGGCTGGACGCGCTCACTCATCCGGCTATCAGGCAGGAGATATTTCGACAGATGCAACTGGCTAGGGAAGAAGACTGCCGGCTGCTCGTGCTGGATATTCCGCTATTGATTGAAGCCGGCTGGCGTGAATTTGTCGATGAAGTATGGGTGGTCTATGTCCGGCCGGACGTGCAGCTAAACCGGCTTATGGAGAGGAATATACTGTCACGGGAACAGGCGTTGCAGCGGATTCAGTCGCAAATGAGCCTGGAGGAAAAAGTCGGTTATGCCGATCTGGTTATTGATAATAACGCCGGCCTTGAAGAACTGGAAAAACAGGTAAGCGATGCCTGGCGCAGATTGCAAAATAAGGTAACTGCTATATAGAAAGGGAACATGTTTTTTTAGCCTGCTACATATTTTGTAAAAAAAGCTAAGGAACCGTTCAATGAAGTAGCGGTTCCTACATAGTAACGGAGTGATGGTTTTGCGTATAATGGCCTGGATGAGAGTCCTGGTAATTGGCGCGCTTGTAATGGCCGCAGGCGGATATGCCTTGTATAACAGCGACTGGTTTCAAAAAAAGTTTGTTTATCCTTTTCCCTATCAGGATATCGTGTATAAGTACGCACTGAAAAACAATGTGGACCCTTTTTTGGTGGCTGCCGTGATTCGCAGCGAAAGTAAGTTTTTTGCAAAGGCCCGCTCTCATAAGGGGGCTATGGGACTTATGCAGATGATGCCGGAAACGGCAGACTGGGTTGCCCAGCAGATTGACGCCCAGGATTTTAGTGTAACCCAGTTGGAACAGCCGGAGGTAAGCATCCGGCTGGGGACCTGGTATTTGGCTTCTCTGCAAAAGGAATTCGGCAATAACGAGTACCTCATGCTGGCTGCCTATAACGGCGGGAGGGGCAATGTGAAGCAATGGATGGCGGAGCAGCAATGGCCGCCGGATTTTAACCGGATCGAGGCAATTCCCTTTCGGGAAACCCGGGAATATGTAAAAAAAACCCTGGACAGTAAGGCTCGCTATCAGGCGCTGTATAAAGACTGAGCCTGGTACTTCACTAACCTTGAAAGCGGAAATTGCTGACGGTCAGAATTTCGCCATCATTTTTCAGTTTCAAAGTTGGCGGAGTACCGGGGCCTTGCGATCAGTAATATAATGATTAGGCTATGTTATTTAATAGGAATGAGGTGGGCTGTTTGCGACGGGGCAAGTGGTTTTTGCTGGCTTTAATCGTCGTGCTGGCGATAACCGGCTGCGGACGTTTTTCGCCGTCGGCCGATAAAAAACCGGAAGAAAGTAAAAAGGAGCTTAGACAGGGAGGACAACTGGTTTACGGGAGTCTGCAGGAGCCAAGTCTGCTTAATCCTCTGCTATCGGATCTTTTATCGGTATCCGAGGTCAGCAGCTTGCTGTTTAACGGGCTGCTTCGTGCCAATGATAAAGGTGAGTGGATGCCGGACCTGGCTTTGGATGTTCCCAATCTGCAAAACGGCGGAGTCAGCCGTGACGGCCTTACCGTGACGTATCGGTTGCGCCCCGGCGTGGTCTGGCATGACGGAGCGGCCTTTACAGCCCAGGACGTAAAATTTACCTGGCAGCTTATTATGAACCCCAAGGCCAATGTTATATCCCGTGGAGGCTATGATAAAATCGCGTCTATCGACACCCCGGACGCTACTACGGTGGTTGTCCATTTTCGGGAGTTTTACGCTCCTTATCTGACGTTATTTTCCGTTATCTTGCCGAAGCATATTCTGGAAAACGTCCCGGATATCAACAAGGCAGCCTTTAATCGTTCGCCGATCGGAACCGGGCCATTCAAACTAAAGGAATGGCGTATGGCCGAAGCGATCATTCTGGAAGCCAATCCACAATTTTTCCGGGGGAAGCCCGTGCTGGACAGTATTGAATATAAAGTGGTGCCTGAAATGAACTTGCTGTTGACACAACTGAAAGCGGGGGAAATTGATATTGCTTCCAACTTGGACTTGTCCCAGCTTGATCAGGCAAGATCACTGGATAATGTCAATGTGGTGACCACGCCCAACTCGATTTGGGAACATGCGGATTTTAACCTGGACAAGCCGCTGTTTCAGGAAGTGCAGGTGCGTCAGGCCATCGTTGCCGGTGTTGACCGCCAGGCTATTGTCGCTACGGTGTTGAAAAATGCCGCGGTGCCGGCCGCCGGTGATCAGCCGCCGGTTTCCTGGGCCTATAATCCTTCGGTGACGGTGGCCGGCCGAAATGTTAACGCGGCGAGGGGTTTGTTGGACCAGGCCGGCTGGGTGACGGGACCGGACGGAATTTACGCTAAAAATGGCGTAAGACTGTCCTTCACACTGGCGTATCCCCAGAATGACAAAACCAGGGAAGCTGTGGCCCAATTGCTTGTGCAGCAATTAAAGGAAGTGGGAATAGAAGCTCGTCCGCTGGCGGTGGAAAAAGAGACGTTTTTTAACAACACATTAAAAAACAGGCGCTTCGATATGGCGCTGTATGCCTGGGCTGCCGGCAGTGATCCCGATAATAGCGACCTATGGAATTCCAGGCATATACCAGGCTGGAACAACGGCTACGCCGGTAGAAACTATCCGGGATGGCGGAACCCGGAAGTAGACGGGCTGACTGAACAGGCGGTCAGGACGCCGGATCTGGAAACCCGAAAGCAAGCGTATTTTCGCATTCAGGAGATCATCAATCAGGAATATCCTGTTTTGCCGCTGTATTTTCACACACAACTGGCGGCGGTGAGAAAAAATATAGCAAACTATAAACCTGGTCCGGCGGGAGCTTTGTGGAACGCCTGGCAATGGGGATTCCGATAATGACAAAAAAGACTGTCGGCAGGCAAAATGCCTGGCCGACAGTCTTTTTTCATTATTGGCCATATGGGGGGAATGCTTATCAGGTGTCCGCTGGAAGTAGCCGGACCGTTGCTTATAACTGGGCAATTAATGTTTTACTGATTGATTTGGTTTGATCCTGTTCCGGGCTTAGGCGCTGCTTTTGCAAGGCAAGGGCCGTCGCGCTCAATTCAACAATATAAGCTGGGGAGTCCTGGTAGCTGGTGTCGGTGTTGGTTGAATCCCGCGTTATGTCTCCCGCCTGGGCGGTTTGTACCTGGTTTGTCGAAGCCTGTTGTAAAGCCGTATTGCTCAATTCCACGATATAAGCGGGCGTCGCGGATGCGTCGTCGGTCATGGTATCGGCAGCCGGCTGGTTCAGACTGTTATTTATACGCTGCAATTGTTCGGCAGATAGTTTCGGTTTATCCAAGCCTGAGGACTGATTCCGTAAAATGGAAATAGCCACGGTGATCGCCTCCTTTAATTTTAGTATCCTACGAAAGAGCGGGAATGTCAAGTGTTGTGCCGGGTTAAAGGATTTTAGAAAGAACTTAAATAATTTTTTTAAAAAAAACTAAATTTCCTCTTGCAAAGCTATGTTATGTATGCTAGAATATCAAATGTAGCTAACAACTGAACAAACAGTTCAGAAAGCTGCAGTGAACAGATAGATGCGGTCGTGGCGGAACGGCAGACGCGCTAGCCTCAGGAGCTAGTGGGGGCAACCTCGTGGTGGTTCAAATCCACTCGACCGCACCATTTAAGCTGTGAACCATGTTACTCTGAACCGATAGTTGAGGTAAGAACATGGGTGAACCGCTTGGTTCTGAGCGGGAGCGAAGAACGTCCTATCCATAGTTGCGCGGTAGTGGCGGAACGGCAGACGCACCAGCTTGAGGGGCTGGCGGGGGCAACTCCGTGCTGGTTCAAATCCAGTCTACCGCACCATTTAGTAAAAACCGGCTGGAAAGCCTTTTTTTGTTTCTGGCGGTTGTCATACGGTTACGTAAGGATGCTTTATAGTTTTCTATAAGGTGTCCTTTTTGTTTTTTCTGTAGCGTACAGGAAAAATATGCATAAAAAGTGGACATTCCATGTATAAATAGGAATATATACCATTATGAGACAAGCGGAGGTCGTTATGGATACTGATATTGTGGTCAGTCAAACTATCGATCAGTACGAGCAATTTGTTAATCCGGCTTTGGCCAGGCTGTTTCGTTTTATGGGGCTGAATGCTGTGGAATGGGAAGCGCAAGGCTATCGTATAACCGATAGCAACGGTAAAGAATATATTGATTGTCTTGGCGGCTACGGGGTGTTCAGTTTGGGGCACCGCCATCCACGGGTAGTGGCTGCCGTGAAACGTCAACTGGACAAAATGCCTTTGTCAGGCAAGGTGCTGTTCAATAAAGAGATGGCCGACCTGGCTGCTTTGTTGGCCGCCATTACGCCGGGAGATCTGCAGTTTAGCTTTTTTGGCAACAGCGGTGCCGAGGCCGTGGAAGGAGCTTTGAAGCTGGCGCGGCTGCATACGGGACGAGTCAAGGTAGTATCAACGGTTAACGCCTTTCATGGCAAGACCTTCGGTGCTTTAAGCGCCACCGGGCGGGCAGTTTTCTGCGAGCCTTTTCGTCCGTTGCTGGAAGGCTTTGTACATGTGCCTTATGGTGATGTGGCTGCGATGGAGCAGGCGGTAGACAAGGCGACGGCGGCTGTGATTGTCGAACCTGTTCAGGGAGAAGGCGGGATTATCGTACCGTCGCCCGATTATCTGCGCGCCATCCGGGCTTTATGTGATGCTCACCAGGCCGTGATGATTTGTGATGAGGTGCAGACCGGGCTGGGCCGGACGGGCAAAATGTTTGCAGTGGACCATGCCGGTGTTGTACCGGATATTCTGACACTGGCCAAAGCCTTGGGTGGAGGGGTGATGCCCATCGGAGCGTTTATTGCCAGGCCGCCGTTTTGGGAAAAACTGATTGCCAGTCCTTTTTTGCATACGTCCACCTTTGGCGGTAATCCGCTGGCCTGCGTTGCCGGACAAGAGACCATCCGGGTATTGCAGGAAGAAGGGCTGGCTGAACGGGCGGCGGAGGCAGGAACATATTTTCTTCGCCGACTGACTGATTTGCAACACCAGTATCCTACCGTCATTAAGGAGGTCCGGGGTATCGGACTTATGCTTGGTCTGGAACTGGCCCAGGAGGGGTTGGGCGGGGTGGTCATGGCGGAATTGATTTCCCGGGGAATTTTGGTTGCCTATACCCTTAACAACCCGAAGGTCATCCGTCTGGAGCCGCCGTTGAACCTGCCGCTGGCGGTGATTGACCAGGTAATTGAAGCGCTTGCGGCAGCATTGACTGCCGCTGTGGATTTGTTAGATGAACTTTAGGAGGATTTGACATGCCTTATGTCGAAGTTTCTTTGCCGGTTCAGTGTGAACCGGTCGTGGCGTATCCTTTTATTAAGGATATGGAAAAGTATCCCGAATTCATGCCCGATCTGCTCAGTGTTACGGTGGTGGAGCGCACGGCCGGCAGTACCGTCAGTGATTGGGTGTCCAATGTGGACGGGCGTATCATCAAGTGGCGCGAATTGGATCTTTTTGACGATGCTGACATGCATATTGTCTATAAACAACTTGCGGGGGATTTGAAAAAGTTTGAAGGCGAATGGCGGCTGTTGCCGCTGGCGAATGGAACTGAGATCAGATTAACGGTTGATTTTGATTTTGGCATTCCCATGATAGCCGGACTCTTAAATCCCATTTTGAAAAAGAAAGTCCGTGACAACAGTATGAATATGTTGCGCTGCATTAAGGAAAAAATAGAAAACAACGTATAATTTGACTATTGTTAATTTTCGCTAAAATACATATAATGATAATGCGTGCAAAATATGGGGGTGATGGCCAAAAATATCTGTCAAAGATAGCAGGTCCTTTATTACAATCCCTGGAGGTTTTGATATGAACAACGTCAGGACAACCGTTCTGCTTGCCGGTTTAACAGGGCTGCTGCTGGCGATAGGAAGCTTGTGCGGCGGCAGTGAGGGCATGACGGTTATGTTTGTCATATCCATGGTTATCAATTTTGTTACGTATTGGTTCAGTGACCGAATTGTGCTCGGCATGTATGGAGCGCAGGAGGTTACCGCCAAAGAATCTCCTGATTTAATCCGCATAGTTGCCGCACTGGCTCAAAAGGCCAAACTGCCTATGCCGAAAGTATATATTATCCAAACCGATGCGCCCAATGCCTTCGCTACCGGACGCAAGCCGCGCCAGGCGGCAATTGCCGTCACCACAGGAATGCTGAAAGTGGTGGACCCGGTGGAATTGGAAGGGGTCATTGCTCATGAATTGGCCCATATCAGGAACCGGGATACTTTGGTCAGTTCGATCGTTGCCAGTTTGGCCGGCATGATCACTGCTATTGCTCATATTGCTCAATGGGCGGTTTTTTGGGGAGCCGGGCGCAATGGTGAAGAAGGCAGTCTGCTTGGCCGGGCCATGGAAGGCCTGATTCTCATTATATTAACACCATTAGCCGCTACTTTACTGCAGCTTGGTGTTTCGCGGTCGCGGGAATATCTGGCTGACGAAACCGGTGCCGCCATAGCGGGAAATCCGCTGGCGCTGGCCCGGGCACTGGAAAAGCTGGAATATCATGCCGCCAGCAAGCTTATGCCGGAGGCGACGCCTTCGACCTCTCATATGTTTATTGTCAGTCCTTTCAGTTCCGGTTCCCGAGGATTGCTAGCCAATCTATTCAGTACTCATCCAAGTACAAAAGATCGGATAGCACGGCTCCAAGAACTGGCTAAGCGCATGTAATTTGTTTTTAAAGAACTCCACTGAACGGCTTCGGTGGAGTTCTTATTAGTGCCAGTACCTCAAGCGTCGGGAATCTAACGTGTACGCCGACCTTTTTAGTGCTACGCCCTATAATCCTACTAATGCGGAGCGATACTTTTTGACAATGAATCCCATCTCCCGCTATAATGATGGTGTGGCGGCGAATAGAAAGCCTGGTTTGCTGCACACTAAGATTTAGGAGAACACTGATTTATTCCCAGCATACATTAGGACAGAGGCTTTTCCGCCTGACTGTGGCGAAAAAATCTTGTAAAGACGCTGCTATTTTTGCGGCTGTTTTTTCTGGCCGGCAGAGCATTTTTTTGTTGTGCCGGTGTGCTCATTAAATCAGCAGTTTTCCAGAAGACAGGAGGGATGGCGTTGAATACCGAAACATTAACCTGGTTAAAACAGCTTGCCGAGGTGTCCGGTGTTTCCGGCTTTGAGGGACGGGTAAAAAAATTGCTGGCAGACCGCCTGAAGGATTGTAGTGAAATATCGCATGACAAAATCGGCAGCATTATCTTCAAACAGCAGGGAACAGCCGGTGCGCCCAAGATTATGCTGGCCAGCCATATGGATGAAATCGGATTTATGATCAAACATATTACCAAAGAAGGTTTCTTGAAGTTTACCACACTGGGTGGCTGGTGGGAGCAGGTCATGCTGGGACAGCGGGTTACCGTGCTGACGTCTAAAGGCGATCTGCCCGGTGTGATTGGCAGTAAACCGCCTCATATATTGACGCCGGAAGAAAGAAAAAAGATCGTGCCGAAAAAAGATATGTATATTGATATCGGCGCGGCTGATGAAGAAGAGGCCAGACGACTGGGTGTCCGTCCCGGCGACGCCGTTGTGCCTTACAGCGAATTTACCGTCATGGCCAATCCTCAGTTCTTGCTGGCCAAGGCCTGGGATAACCGGGTAGGGTGTGCCATTATGAGTGATGTTTTGCTGGCCTTGCAGCGTGAATCGCATCCGAATACGGTGTACGGTGTCGGTACGGTGCAGGAGGAAGTGGGGCTGCGAGGCGCCAAGACAAGTTCAGGTGTCATTGATCCCGATCTTGCTTTGGCAATTGACACCTGTGTGGCGGGCGATACGCCGGGCGTAACCAGTGACCAGGCCTCCAGTAAGCTGGGCAAGGGAGTGGCTATCAGCATTTATGATGCCAGTATGATTCCTCATACTAAGCTGCGGGATTTTGTTATTGAAACGGCTGAACAAAATCAGATTCCCTACCAGCTTGAATTTACTGAAGGAGGCGGGACCGATGCCGGACGGATCCATATCCACGGTCAGGGTGTTCCCAGTCTCGTGTTGAGCATACCCACCCGCTACCTTCACAGCCATAACAGCGTGATTCACAGCGGAGATTACGAAGCGGCAGTGCGTCTGCTGGTGGCTGTGCTAACGCGGCTGGATGAAACACAGTATAAGAAAATGGTGATGTGAATTGAGGCAGAAAGCGTTAATCGCTTATCAGGGCCGGTCCCCGCAGGTGCCTGATAATGTGTTTGTTGCACCGGGAGCCTATATAATCGGTGATGTAACTCTTGGCGAATATGCGAATATTTGGTATAATACTGTTCTCCGCGGTGATATTCATCCCATCAAAATTGGCCGCTATACCAACATTCAGGATAACTCTACCGTTCATGTCATGCACGATTTCCCTGCCGTGATCGGTGATTTTGTGACCGTCGGGCATAATGCGGTCATCCATGGCTGTACGGTCGGTGACAATTGTTTGATCGGCATGGGCGCTATCCTGCTAAGCTACTGTGAAATTGGCGAGAACTGTATCATCGGAGCCGGTGCTTTGGTTACCGAGCATAAGAAAATTCCACCTAACTCTTTGGTAATGGGTTCACCTGGCCGGGTGGTGCGTACTCTGACAGAAGAAGAGATTGCCGCCATTCACCAGTCTGCGCTTAATTATACGCAAGAAGCACAAAAATATTTGTAGTCAAATTCGTAGGAGGGACTCACTGAATGCTAGAAAATACGTTGGTCTTATTAAAACCTGATGCAGTTAAACGTTCCATCAGCGGTGAAATTATCGCCCGCTTTGAACGGCGGGGACTTACCGTTGCCGCCATGAAATTGATGCAAGTTTCCCAGGAACAGGCAAAGAAGCATTATGATGAACACCGGGAAAAGCCCTTTTTCGGTGAATTAGTTGATTTTATCACCTCCAGCCCTGTCGTAGCGATGGTCATTCGGGGTGAAAGCGCTGTAAAGATGGTCCGTTCCATGATGGGAGCCACCAATCCTTTAGATTCGGCGCCGGGAACCATCCGGGGCGACTATGCAACCGAAATGTCCAAAAATGTCATTCATGGCTCGGACAGCCCGGCAAGCGCCGAACGGGAAATGAATATCTTCTTCACGAAGGATGAAATTTTTTAGAGGTGAAGCTGCTGTGAAGGTGTATACGAAAACTGGCGACCAGGGAAAGACCGGCCTTTTGACTGGAGAAAGGGTCGATAAAGACAGTCTGCGGGTCGAGGCTTACGGTTCGGTGGATGAAATCACTTCAGCCCTAGGACTTGCCAGGGCTACTTGCCGGAACCGGCAGGTATGTGAAACCGTTTATGAACTGCAAAAGCTGCTGATGCTGGTCATGGCCGATCTGGCAAGTACCGGAGAGACTGCCTATATTACAGCGGAGAAGATAGCTCGTTTGGAAGAAATCATTGACCGGTTTGACGGGCAGTTGCCGCCGCTCACTCATTTCATCATTCCCGGCGGTACAACAGGTGCTGCCGCGTTGGACCTGGCCCGCACGACCACCCGCCGGGCCGAACGGAATGTGTTGCGTCTGGCCAAGGAAGAGGCGGTGAATACGTCGTTGGCTATTGTCCTAAACCGTCTGTCCGACTTATGCTTTGTTCTTGCAAGGGCGGAAGCAGAGCTGCCTGGTTAAATCCTTGCCGGCTTGGTTGTCACAAAATGTATGTTCCCAACATACAATGTACTACATGTGAACCATGCAACGGTTAGGAGGCGAGTGTGATGAAACTGCTGAAGGTATATATCATGACAGTTCCGGCACCATTGCGCAAAATTATGCGGCTGTTTTACAAAACTACGTAAATACGTGCTCTTTTCTTATAACCGCTCCGGGATGGGGCGGTTATTTAATTTATTTTCAATGAATAGACTGAAAAGAAGGAAAATTTAAACGACAAGGAGAAATGGAAAAATATTGCTTGTTTGTGTGAGTCTTTGTGTATGTCTTTGGTGCGAACTGCCAATATCTTGAGGAGGGGGTTCAGTATGAAGGATTATAAAGGCGACAGAATACGAAATGTAGGAGTTGTGGCTCATGGCGGTGCCGGCAAAACATCTCTGGTAGAGGCCTTTCTGTTTGACAGCGGCGCGGTAACCCGGCTGGGAAGGGTAGACGACGGTACAACGGCGACAGACTTTGAACCGGAGGAAATGAAGCGCAAGGTGACGATCAGTGCGGCGTTGGCGCCCTGTGAATGGAAAGAACACAAACTCAATTTTGTCGATACGCCCGGCTATGCCGATTTTGTATCGGAGGTTAAAGGTTCTTTACGGGCTGTCGACAGCGTTCTAATGGTGGTATGCGCCGTATCGGGCGTGGAAGTGGAAACCGAAAAGGTTTGGCAGTATGCCCAGGATTTGAATAAGCCTTCCTTGCTGTTTGTCAACAAGATGGACCGGGAAAACGCTGATTTCTTTGCTGTTTTGGAGCAAATTCGCGCTTCCTTTGGTAACCGGGCGGTACCTGTGCAGATTCCGATAGGCTCACAGGAGACCTTTCGCGGTGTTGTTGACCTGCTGACAATGAAAGCTTTTTTTTCGGCCAATCCGGCGGGAACGCAGGTACGGGAAGAAGTTGTGCCGGAAGAGGTCATGGAGCAGGCTCTGCAGGCCCGGCAGCAGCTTATTGAGTGTGCGGCGGAGGCTGACGATGAACTGCTGGAACGGTATCTGGAAGGGGAGGAACTAAGTGCGGAAGAAATCAGAAAGGGGCTGCTGCTGGGGATAGCCCGGGCGGAAATTTTCCCTGTTTTATGTGGTTCTGCTTATAAAAATATCGCTGTACAGCCATTGCTTGACGCCATTGTGGACTATCTGCCGGCGGCGACAACCGCGGTGGCTGAAGGATATCATCCTGTCACCAGAGAGGCTGTGACGCGAAATAGTCAGGATCCCTTTTCGGCTATTGTATTCAAAACGACGGCAGATCCGTTTGTCGGCCGTTTGACCTATATCCGGGTATTTTCCGGTGCCCTCAAACCGGACAGTGCCGTATACAATGCTTCGAAAGGAAAAACCGAGCGTATTGGTAATGTTTTTACTCTTCGCGGCAAACACCAGGAGGTAGTGGGGGCTATCGGCGCGGGCGATATTGGGGTGGTTGCCAAGCTGCAGGATACCGCGACCGGTGATACCCTGTGCGATAAGGACAATCCGGTAGTATTCCTGCCGATTGAGTATCCTCAGCCGATGTTTTCCATGCGTTTAGAGGCTAAAAACCGTAATGATGAGGACAAAATCGGCGGTGCGCTGGCCCGGTTGCTGGATGAAGACCCAACGCTCAGCGTGAAGAAGGCCACCGATCCGGTGCAACTGGTGGTCAGCGGAATCGGCGAGCTGCATATTGATATTATGGTGGAACGGCTGAAGCGGAAATTCGGTGTGGATGTAGTACTGCAGCCGCCCAAAATTCCTTACCGGGAAACCATCCGGAATTCGGTGAAAATCGAAGGAAAGCATAAAAAACAGAGCGGTGGCCACGGACAGTACGGACATGTCTGGCTTCAGATCGAGCCGCTGGCGCCGGGGACCGGTTTTGAATTTCACGATTCCATTTTTGGCGGTGCCGTGCCGCGCCAATATATACCGGCGGTGGAAAAAGGCGTCAGGGAAGCTTTGCAGGGCGGTGTTCTGGCTGGTTATCCTCTTGTGGACGTAAAAGTGACTCTGACTGACGGTTCCTATCATACGGTGGATTCGTCGGAAATGGCTTTTAAGATTGCCAGTAGCCTGGCCTTGCGCAAAGGAGTGCTCCAGGCCAAACCGGTACTGTTGGAACCGGTCTACAATCTGGAAGTGGAAATACCGGAAACTGATATGGGCGATATTATTGGTGATATTAACAGCAAGCGCGGCCGGATACTTGGAATGGAAAACATCGGAAAGGGTCTCGGCATCGTCCGGGCCCAGGTTCCGCTGGCCGAAGTCTTTCGTTATGCGCTGGATCTGCGGTCACTGACACAAGGGCGAGGCAGTTTTACCATGAAGTTCTCTCATTATGAAGAACTGCCGCAGCGCATTGCCGAACAGGTGATCAGCTCCAGTAAAAAAGACAAGTTGGCGGAAGAAGGTTAAAAGGCTAGCTGACAATGGTCAGGCCCCTCCCGGAAGGGAGGGGCCTTTATTTTAGACATGGTAGTTTATGAATATGCTGTAAAAAGAGTGCTGTTTCTGTCTGAAAAGCAAGGAATTTGCGAAGAGGAATTTATTTCCATTTGGAGAATATATGTAAAAAAATGGAAAGAAGGTTTTCGATGATCGCACCGGTACCTTGCATTTACAAAGCAGAAATCAGACAGCAGCCTAAACCGGCTTTTGTCTGTATAGCGAAGAAAAAGGAGGAAAAGAGTTTTAAAAATATACTGGACCATGCAGTGAAACGGGGGGAGGAATACAGCATAAGCATACGGATTTAAGCCGGATAGCCGGCCGGACTACCTGAATGGGAGGAGGCTTGTTGGAAAAATTTTCGTTTTTCACTTATGAAATATTGCTTTATTAGCCATACTAGTGCTGTAACAACTTTGAAACGGAAAGATAATGGCGAGGTAAAATTTTGGCCATCAGCAATTTCTGCTTTCAAGGTTGGTGCAACACTAGGATCAGGAGGTGATAAAGCGATGATTTGGTTTTTAGTAATTGGTCTGGTATCCGGCTGGCTGGCCGGAATGATCGCCAAAGGCGGCGGTTTCGGTATCTGGGGCGATCTGGTGACCGGTGTGATTGGTTCTTTTATTGGCGGCTTTTTATTTAATCTTTTGGGAATCAGCACTTATGGCACCATTGGGTCCATCATATCCAGTACGGTTGGGGCCATTGTGCTTTTATGGGTGATCCGCATGTTTTCCCATGTTGCGCCGGCCGCTCAGAAAAAAGAGTAGAATAAAGCTAATCGAAAAGCCCTATCTGCTAATATTCGGCGGATAGGGCTTTTCGCCGGCATAAATACCTTGGTTTCATTTCACTAATACCCTTAATTCCCAGACTGTTGTTTTAATTGAATTTAAAGCTATGAAATACCTAACAAAGAAGAGTTAAATATGATATAATATATTAATTAGCCAATTTCGAAACTATATGATGGGAGGACCGATAGTAGAGTATAAAGAAAAGAGGGAACAATAATGGATTATCCTGTACTAGAAGACTTGTTAGAAAAAGTGGATTGTAAGTATACTCTGGTTGTACTTGCTGCCAAGCGGGCAAGAGAATTGAGAGAGGGTAAAACCTGCTTAGTCAATCCTAAGTCTTCAAAAATAGTTACAATTGCTCTGGAGGAAATTGCACAGGGGAAAATATCGTACCAACGGCATAAGGTGGGCATAAAATAGCATACAACCTTGGCAATATCATATAAATTTTCAAAAAATGATAAAGCTAACAATAAATCCCCGCTTCGGTTTAGACCGAGCGGGGATATTTATATTACCTATTAATTTTAGGAAATTTAGGGTTTGAATAAAATAAAAAAATCCGACCATTATGTATGGTGGAATTTTATTTAATAAACCTTATGCCTACTTTTGATACTCCATCAGAAAAATGCGGAAAGTAAGCACCATCGTAGATTCAATTTAGCTATCGGGATTAGCTATATTTAAGTGGTCGGGGCGACAGGATTCGAACCTGCGGCCTCTTAGTCCCGAACCAAGCGCGCTACCAAACTGCGCTACGCCCCGTTGCTCACATTTACATATTATACACATGAAAGGCGAGGTTGTCAACATAAGTATTGGAGGAAAGAATATTTTTTCGATGGCTTAAAAATTGGAAGGATTTTGGAAAAAAATAAAGAATAGTTTCACTATTAAGAAAATACAAAGGGGGGTTTTATGAAAAAGAGCGGAAAAATCATTGTTTGTTGCTGGTTTGTTTGCCTGATGGTTTTAGCTGTCATGCCGGCAGCGCTGGCGCAGGTTGCTCTTAAACAAGGTTCGTCCGGCAACGAGGTCTTTATGCTGCAAACAAGGCTAAGGGAAATCGGGTACTACCAAGACGAAGCGGATGGGGCTTTTGGTTCCGGTACCCGCAGTGCGGTAATTAACTTTCAATTGGATTGCGGCCTGGCTGCCGATGGTGTGGTCGGGGCACAAACCTGGCAGGCTTTACGGGATTATCGGGTAAATGATACCAGCCGCGGACAGGTGGACCGGCGCTTAGGGCAACGGATTGCTGTGTATGCCCAGAACTTTTACGGTGTGCCCTATGTCTGGGCCGGTCGTTCGCCGTCGGGGTTTGATTGTTCAGGATTTATTTCCTATGTATTTGCTCAGAACGGAGTTTCATTGCCAAGGATGGCAGATGAGCAGTACAATGTGGGGATGTGGGTAAATCGGGCCGATTTGCAGCCCGGCGATTTGGTCTTTTTTTCTACCTATGAAGCCGGAGCTTCCCATGTAGGCATCTATATCGGCAACGGGCAATTTGTCCATGCCAGTTCCGGTGCAGGACAGGTGGTCAGTACCTCCCTGTACAGCCAGTATTATCAAGCCCGATATTTGGGTGCCCGCCGTGTTGCATAAGACAGCCGAACTTTCGGCTGTTTTTCATTTCTGCCACTATAAAAAAAGTATTGAAGGAAAGAAAAAGTAGTGCTATAATTGGTATATACAACATATCAATATATCAAATTACGGATATCGGATTATAGACCAAACGGAGGTTGTTATGCAGAAAGTAGATAAGACTTCACCTGTCCCGTTGTACTACCAATTGAAAAATATTTTGGTCGAATTAATTGAAAATGAGGAACTGCAGCCCGATGATCCCATACCGCCTGAACGGGAATTGTGCGAATATCATGGGGTCAGCCGTATGACAGTGAACAAGGCGGTTGTCAGCCTGGTCAATCAGGGTGTTTTATACAGGGAACAGGGGAAAGGAACCTTCGTGGCGCCTCATAAAGGAAAGTATACGCTTTCCGGCTTGTTTGGCTTTACCGAGGATATGGAACGACGGGGACTAACTGTGCGCACCACACTTATTTCTTTTGAAAAGAAGGAAGCGACGAAAAAGATTCTGGAAACTCTAAAACTGGAAGATCACCAGCCGGTTTTTGAAATCACCCGGCTGCGGTATGTAGAGGAAGAACCTTATGCGCTGGAAACGGCCTATATTCCGGTGTATCTGTGTGAGACGTTAACGGCCGACATGCTTCAGGATCATTCCCTGTATGGCTTGTTGACCGGTGAGTTCGGTCTGCAGATTGAACATGCTTACCAGACTATCGAACCGGTGTTGATGAACGATTATGAGAGCAACATGCTGGATGTGAAAAAAAATAAACTGGCGTTGCTCTTTTCCCGGAGGACCTATGTCAAAGGTAATATTCCGATGGAAATGACCAAAGCCATTTACCGGAGTGACCGGTACAAGTTTGAGGTCACCTTACAGCGTTAGCCGGCACGTCGGGGACGTGCAAAAAATAAAGGGGGTTAAGAGATGAGTAATTGGTTTGGAAGTGTGCAGAAGATAGGTAAAGCCTTGATGCTGCCAGTGGCAGTGTTACCGGCTGCGGCCCTATTGCTGCGGTTTGGAGCGCCGGATGTGTTGAACATCCCGTTCATTATGAAGGCAGGCGGTGCCATCTTTGACCATTTGGCATTACTGTTTGCCATTGGTATTGCCGTTGGGTATTCTCATGACAACGGCGGAGCATCCGGGCTGGCCGGTGCTGTCGGGTATTTTGTACTGACCGAAGGGTTAAAGGCGATTAATCCCGATCTGGATATGAAGGTGCTGGCAGGGATTATCACTGGTTTGGTTGCCGGCCTGATCTACAATCGATATTATAATATTAAACTTCCTGATTATTTAGGTTTCTTTGGTGGACGGCGGTTTGTACCCATTGCCACCGCAGCGGCCGCCGTTGTATTGGCCGGATTGTTTGGCGTGATCTGGGCGCCGATTCAGGCAGCCATCCATTCCATTGGCGAATGGATTATCGGGGCCGGTGCTCTTGGGGTATTCATTTTTGGCTTCTTTAACCGTTTATTGATCCCTGTTGGATGTCATCATATTCTCAATAGCTTTATCTGGTTTGTTTTTGGCAATTATACTGATAGCACAGGAAAAGTGGTTACTGGGGATTTGAACCGGTTCTTTGCCGGTGATCCGACGGCGGGCAATTTCATGGCCGGTTTTTATATCATCTTTATGTTTGCCTTACCGGCGGTAGCCTTTGCCATGTATACAACAGCTAAACCGGAAAACCGGGCTAAAGTGGGCGGCATGCTGTTTTCCGTAGCCTTTACATCCTTCCTGACAGGTATTACCGAACCGATTGAATTTATGTTTATGTTTTTAGCTCCGGCGTTGTATTTCTTCCATGCCGTATTAACCGGTCTGGCTTTGGCGGTATCCTATTCCTTCGGGATTCTTCACGGGTTCGGTTTCTCGGCCGGGTTAATTGACTATTTGCTGAGCTGGAAGCTGGCTACCAATGCCGGTATGATTATTCCGTTAGGTCTGGCTTTTGCCGCTATCTATTATGTAACCTTCGTTTGGGCCATTCGCCGTTACGACCTGCCGACACCCGGACGATATGAGGATGAACTGGAAAATACGGCAACTGCGAATATCAATATCAGCGATTTCTCCGTTAAGATGCTGGAAATACTTGGTGGTAAAGAAAACGTGGCTACACTGGATTCCTGCATTACCCGACTGCGGATGAATATGAAAGATGCAGGTATGATTGATGAGGATAAATTAAAGGCTTTAGGTGTCCGCGGCGTTATCAGAAGAGGCGACAGTGTGCAGGTGGTTGTGGGTACACAGGCCGAACTGATTGCGGAAGAATTGAAAAAGTTAATTAAGTAAACAGTAGGAAGCGGGATTAGCGAATGCGGTTTGTAGCTCTGTCTTTAAAAAACGGTGACGGCAAACCGCATTCTCTCGCAATATATGCATGGAGCAGGAGGATATATGAGTCAAATCAATGAGAAAACAGTGCATATTGATGAACTGGCTACGCGGGATATGGCCGCGCTCTTTAACCAGGAAGACAAACTGGTGGCTTGGGCAGTGGAAAAATCGCTGGATACTATTGCACAGGCTATTGACCGAATTGCCGTCTGTCTTGCCGCACAGGGCCGCCTATTCTACATCGGCTCAGGCAGCGGGGGCAAGATCGGAGTGCTGGATGCTACCGAATGTCCGCCGACTTTCGGGGTGAACGATGGAGTAGTGATCGGCGTGATTTCCGGCGGGGCCGAGGCGCTGACCGGCTGGCGGGAGGATACGGAAGACGACGGGGAACTGGCGCGGTGTGATCTGAAAGAACGGGAATTTTCACGCAATGATATTCTGATTGCCTTAAGTGCCAGCGGCAATACTCCGTACGTGCTGGCAGCGGTGGATTACGCCAAGAAACTGGGGGCGCAGACCATCGGTGTGTGCTGTAATCCCGGCGGGCTGTTGGAGTCGTCAACCGACTTGTGCATTACGGTTGATGTGGGTCCGGAGGTCATTATGGGGTCAACACGCTTGAAAGCAGGTACGGCGCAAAAGATGGTGCTCAACATGCTGTCTTCCTGTGCCATGATTAAACTGGGTAAAACCTATGGTAATCTGATGGTCGATGTAAGGCCGATCAATCTGAAGCTGAAAAAACGAGTCATTGACGTTGTGCAGATCGCTACAGGTAAAACACGGGAAGCCGTCATGGCCACTCTGGAAGCAGCCGAGGGTGATGCAAAAGCCGCGATTGTCATGCTTCTCTTGGATGTGGCGGCACCGAAGGCGCGCGATTTGCTAAAAGCGCATAATGGCTTTGTGAAAAAGGCAGTGAGAGAATATGATGAAAGCAATTGTTAATGCCCAAATTGTTTTGGAAAACAGCATACTTTCCGGTTATGCCATTTTATTTACCGATAAGATCGTCGATATCGTGCCAGAGCAGGAAATTGCCGGTCTTAACGGCCTGGAACGCCTGGACGGAGCGGGACAGTACGTATCGGCCGGATTTATTGACACCCATGTCCATGGCTGCGCCGGTGTCGATACGATGGATGAACAGGAAAACAGTATCAGTCATATCAGCCGGCATATTGTGCAAACCGGCGTAACAGCTTTTTTGCCGACGACCATGACGATGAGTCTGGATCGGATCACTCAGACGCTGGGCCGTATTAGGCAATTTATGAAAGAAGGCTTGAAAGACGGTGCCCAGGTGCTGGGCTGTCATTTGGAAGGTCCGTTTATTAATAGAAACTACAAGGGAGCGCAAGCCGAAGAATATATTCTGCAGCCCGATTTTTCCTTGATTGAGCCGTTTGAGGATATCATCAAAATTGTCACTATGGCGCCGGAACTGACCGGCAGCGAGGAATTTATCAGACAGTGTGTCCGGCGCGACATCGTCGTTTCCATTGGACACAGCGCGGCTACTTATGAGGAGACGACCGCTGCCATTGCGGCCGGTGCGTCCCATATTACCCATATCTGTAATGCCATGCCTTTGTTAAATCATCGCCAACCCGGCATTTTGGGGGCGGCCTTTGAACATAAAGAAATGACCTGCGAGCTTATTGCCGACAATATTCACGTACATCCGGCTGTGCAGCGGTTGGTGCTTGCAGTAAAAGGCAATCATGCTGTACTGCTAATTACCGACGCTATGCGAGCCTGTCTGCTAGGCGAAGGAGAATATGATCTGGGCGGGCAAAATGTCATTGTCAAACAGGGAGAAGCCAGGCTGTCCAGCGGCGTGATTGCCGGCAGTACGCTGACGCTGAATAGGGCGGTTGGTAATTTTATGAAAAATACAAACCTGAGTATCGCGGAAGCCGTTGCGCTTGTCACCTCGAATCCCGCCAGAAAGATTGGCGCGTTCCGGCAGAAGGGAAGTATTGCTATCGGAAAGGATGCCGATTTTACTTTGTTTAATCAGGAGTTCGACGTTTTTGGCACGGTTGTTCGGGGAAATCTGGTGTATCGGAGGTAATGAGTATGCGTGTGTTTATCGTGAAGGATTATGAGGAATTGAGTGTGCAGGCAGCACAAATTGTGGCCGGTCAAATCTATGTAAAGCCGAATAGCGTACTGGGGCTTGCCACCGGCAGTACCCCGCTGCTTATGTATCATCATCTGATCAGAATTTATAAAGAATACGGGCTGGATTTTTCTGAAGTGACTACCTTTAACCTGGATGAGTATGTAGGCTTGCCGGAAGCAGACAAAAACAGTTATCACTATTACATGAACGATAATTTCTTCCGGCACGTAAATCTGGACCAAAAGAAAATTCATCTTCCTGATGGCATGGCTGCCAGTGTCGACGCCGAATGTCTGGCCTATGAAAAGGCTATTCAAAACTGTGGCGGCATTGACTTACAGGTGCTGGGAATCGGTCAGAACGGGCATATCGGCTTTAATGAGCCTGATGAAAAATTTGAAGCCTATACCCATGAGGTAAAGCTGAAACAGGATACCATAGAAGCTAACGCCCGCTTTTTTGCCGATATAAGCGAAGTACCGACCCGGGCCATCAGCATGGGAATAAAGACCATTATGCAGGCGAAAAAGGTTGTATTGTTGGCTAATGGCAGCAATAAGGCGGAGGCTGTTTATCGTGCTGTCTGTGAAGGCATTACACCGGAAATTCCTGCTTCCATTCTACAATTGCACCAGGACGTTATCGTTATTATTGAGGAAGGGGCGGCCCAGTATTTAAAGGACAGGTTGACTTTTCAGCAAAAGGAAAAAATTCTTTTTTTTAACAAAATTCATGAATGCAGCAAGATTATTGCGTCATAACGTCGTAATTGATAACTAAAGGTTTTGCAGAATGTGAGGAAATAGGCGCTAAAAATATGATGGCCAGGTGGGAAAAACATGTTTAATTTTTTTAGTAAAAAGAAACAGGAGATCAGTCTGTATGCGCCGCTGCAGGGGAAAGTCATTGGCATTGAGGCGGTGGATGACCAGGTGTTTTCACAAAAAATCATGGGTGACGGTATTGCCGTTGAACCGACCAATAACCAACTGGTAGCTCCCTGTGACGGACAGATTGTATTGGTGGCAAAGACGAAGCACGCCATTGCCATCCGGGCACAGGGTGGTTTGGAGGTTTTGCTGCATGTAGGAATGGATACGGTGGAGCTGGAGGGCGAGGGATTTACCTGCCATGTCCGGGAAGGGCAGGCGGTGAAACGGGGCGAACTCCTGTTGGAATTTGACAGGGAACTGCTTACAGCCAAAGGCAAAAAGCTGACTACACCACTGGTGATTACCAACGCTGAGGAAAAGGTAAGTCAACTGGTCAGACCGAACCCGGGAGATTCCGGTCCGGTACTGCAAATTACTTTAAAATAGGTTATGCAAACCGGTGTGAATAAAGCAACGTTGCTTTGTTCATGCCGGTTTTGCATTTTCACTGCTTTTATGCCATAATTTGTAGTATAAATTTCGAGCATTATCAAGAAAAATATGTTAGAATGTAACGGTAGAGGTAGATATATGCGAATTATTACAGGAAGTGCCAGAGGGGCTAGACTGAAAGCGCCCCGGGGAATGGATACACGTCCTACCGCTGACCGGGTAAAGGAATCGGTTTTTAATATTCTTGGAACGCGGGTGCGGGAAGCGCGGGTGCTGGATTTATTTGCCGGTACGGGCAATCTGGGATTGGAAGCGCTTAGCCGGGGAGCCAGGTCCGCCGTTTTTGTCGATTCCGGCAGTGCCAGTGTTGCCGTTATCCGGGACAATGCCTGCCACACCAAGCTGCTGGACCGGGCAGTGATTTACCGAAAGGATGTATACAAGGCGATTGAGGCCGCGATACATAACCGGCAGATCTTTGATATGATTTTTAGTGATCCGCCATACAATAAGGGATTGGCGGTTGCAACGATAAACAAACTGGATGCGGCCGGCATTCTGGCGCCTGAGGGGATTATTGTCATAGAGCATTCTTGCCATGAAATGCTTGACGAAAAATGGAGCCGCCTTCGTAAGATCCGCAGTGAAAAGTATGGGGAGACAATGGTCAGTTTTTTTGCCAATCAGGAGATACAGCAGTCAGCTAATGAACCAGGAGGAATACATGAAACAGATAGCCATATGTCCGGGCAGCTTTGATCCGATCACTAACGGACATCTTGATATTTTTGAAAGAGCCAGCCGGATGTTTGACGAACTGATTGTGGCGGTTTTTCATAACCCGAACAAAAAGCCGCTGTTTACCATGGAGGAACGGGTCGCGCTGCTGGCGGAGGCCACCGGGCATATTCCAAATATCCGGATTGATTCATTTTCCGGTCTTTTAAATGTGTATGTCCGTGAGAAAAATGCTAACATCATTGTCCGGGGACTGCGGGCACTGAGCGATTTTGAGTATGAGTTTCAGCGGGCGCTGCTTATTAAAAAGATTGATCCGGTCATTGAAACGGTGTTTATGATGACCAGCAGTGAGTATTCTTTTGTAAGCTCCAGCGGAATCAAGGAGTTGGCCAAGTTTGGCGGTGTTATTACCGATTTTGTGCCAAGTTGTGTGGAACGGGAAATTATGCGGCGAAGCGCCCAAATCTGAGATTAAATCTAGGCGGGAGATGGATCGATGAGTATTGAGCAAATATTGGACGAACTGGAAAATTTGCTTTTAGAAGCTGCCCGGGTGCCGTTTACTAATAAGCGGGTTGTGGAGGAAGACGAACTGGCCCGTTTGCTGGACGATCTGCGGGAGATCATACCGGGAGAGATTATGGAAGCCAGCCGGATCGTGAAGGACCGGCAGCGGATTATTGAGGATGCCCAGCGCGAGGCTCAGCAGATTGTCGAACAGGCAAAGAATTATATTGCCAAATTGACGGATGAAAATGCTATCACTAAGCAGGCGCAGGAACAGGCCAACGAAATCATCCTGCAATCGCGTAAGAGTGCGCGGGAACTGCAGGTGGATGCCATTGGCTATGCCGAGAATGTGTTTAAGCATTTGGAAGATAATTTAACCAAAGCCCTGGAGGTTATCCATCAGGGACATCATGAATTACAGCAATCAAAAAATGATCAGTCAAAAGCGGGATAAGGAGCCTAAAGCTCCTTATTTTTTTATGGCGTACGTGTAGATGCCGCGGAGAATATGCAGGGTGATGGACAGTGAGACGAGAATTGCTAAGAGTAGCAGGAGCTGGTAGGAAACCTGTTCCAGCCGGGTAAGCCAGTACGCTGCGGTAAGATTGCCGGTCTGATCGAACAGTACAGGAGCTACGAACAGACGACTAATGGTATCCATATGATCAAAAAAAAGCAGGGTCAAGAGGCCGGCCAATAGAGCGTGCAGAAAACGGGCGACCATATAGGGAGCCATGCGGATGCCTGATTCAATGACAATACTGGCGACCTGACCGTGTACCGATAAGCCGCTCCAGGCGATAATAGCGCTGGTCATCACGGTTTTTTGCCAGAGCGGAGCATCGGCCTGGCTGGCGGCCAGCGTCCCCAGGTCAATTTCAAATAGCCCGCTGACCAATGATTCGGCCAGATTGCCGCTTAAGCCCAGCCAGTGGAGCATTCCTGAGAAAATAGCTGCCAGCGTGTCGGTGGCTCCGATGATGGATAACATGCGGAGAAAGACGGAAAATAGTATAATAAAGCCGCCAATCAGCAAAGCTGTATTCATGGAGCTTTTTACGGAATCACCAAGTAGCAGGCCGATGGGGCGCCCATCTTCCTGTTTTGCCTGGTAAAGAGCCCGGAAGGCCCGGCTGACCAAATTGCCGGAAACCTCCTGTTGCGGCGGTTTTGGGGGAACATCACGGTCAGTGCCGTGAAAACGGAAAATAATACCAACCAGGAAACTGGCGAGATAATGGGCCAAGGCCAGGATGATACCTAACTCCGGCATGCCGAACATGCCGACCGCCACAGCACCGAACATGAATAAGGGGTCTGCCGTATTAGTAAAGGATAAGAGCCGTTCGGCCTCAACTGCGCTGCAAAGCTGGCTTTTGCGGAATTTGCAGGTGATGACGGCGTCCATCGGATAGCCGGAAGCAAGGCCCATGGAGAGGGCAAACGCCCCGACACCAGGGACGTTGAACAGTGGTCGCATCAGTGGCTCTAACAGTACTCCGATAAAATGGACAACACCCAGCCCCATCAGAATTTCCGACAAAATGAAAAAAGGCAGTAAGGCGGGAAATACGACGTTCCACCATAAATTTAACCCCATGATGGCCGAGTCAAAGGCATCTTTGGGGTATTGGACCATGCATAGGGTTATAAAAACAACACCAAAGGCCATAGAATAAGCAGAGAGACGGGAACGGTAACGTTTGCTGCTCCGAAAATTCATAAATCACAATCTCCTCCTCTACCGCCGGAACCGCTGACGGGGTAACGCCATGAGACAGGCAGCGCTTTCCAGACATTTCTGTAATATATATTGTGGCGGCGGGAGGAATATCACAAGAAAATCGCTGGGGAGGTCAGGTATGCGTCCGAAAGTTGGCTTGGCATTGGGGTCCGGAGGACTGCGCGGGTTGGCCCATGTAGGCGTGCTTCGCGTACTGGAACGGGAAAACATTCCGGTTGATTATATTGCCGGCTGCAGCATCGGCAGCATGATTGGCGCATTATACTGCGCCGGACAGCAGCCCGATACCATATTAAAGCTGGCCCGCCATTTAAAAAGAAATTACTGGCTGGATTTTATCATACCCAAAATGGGGATTGTTTCCGGTGAAAAGGTGCTGCAGGTGATGCGGCTCCTGACCCAGCAAAAGAGTTTCGCCGATTTAAGAACTCCTTTGGCCGTGGTAGCCACTGAGATCAATCATGGAAAGGAAGTCGTGTTTACCGAGGGCGATCTGGCTAAGGCGGTCAGGGCCAGTATTTCAGTTCCGGGCATATTCGTACCTTATCAGTGGGATGACATGCTGCTGGTAGACGGTGCGGTGCTGAATCCGACACCCATTGATGTGGCCAGAAAGATGGGAGCAGATATTGTAATTGGTGTGGATTTGGCATACGCTTCAACCGTTTCCAGCATAACCAATATGTTTGATGTCATTATTCAGTCGATTGATATTATGGAACGGGAGTTGAGCAAGCACCGCCAGCCTCACTGTGATGTGCTGATCCGTCCCGAGATTTCCCATATTTCACCAAGCTCTTTTGAGGCCATTGAAGAATGTGTCGCCTTAGGCGAGGCGGCGGCTGAGCTGGTGGTGGGCGAGATTAGACGGTTACTGGCGGGTGAGCCGCCACATATACCGGAGACTGGCGAAAATCCCAGCCACCATAACGCAAGGCCCGATTAGCAAAGCCCAGGCTATAAATATCGCTGGCGGCGCTATCTATAGCAAGCATTCTCTGCAGTGGCGTCAGCGAAGCAATATAACGTTGTCGGCTGTTTAAAAAATGAGTGGTTTTGGTAATAAGCGGGACAGTTGACAGCAGGGAGGCTTGCCGCAGCAGTTCTTTGCCTTGTTCGTTAAATGCCAGAACCCGGGCGTACAGCGGACCGGCATGGTCGGACTCATCTATAGCCGCCTTGGTAATACCCAGCAAGGCGTGCAGCAGGATGCGCTGTAACCGGGTATGGGTGTAGCGCTTGCATTTTATGGCGGACAATAGTTCATCCCAGCCAGTGGCGATAAGTGCTGTCTCGGCAATTCGATGCTGCAGTCCTTCGGTAACATCAGGCAATTCAGCGATGGCTGACAGCGACATGGTGCGGAGCTTGGACAACAGTGCGGTTTCGAAAGCGCCGGCGGTAACCGGACCGCGCCCGCTGCGTAAAGCCTTTTCGATGATCGCTTTGCTGGCCGGTGGAATAACGGCTGCAGCAGTTGGCTGTACACAGCCATTTTCCAGAATGGATTTTCTGATGGCGGTAGCACTGGCAAAAGGAGCGCTGATATCAACCTCATGATACCCGGCATGCTGGCGTTTGACCGGGCAGGGAAGGATGGCGGCACCATAACGGTTGAGTGCCCGCAGGTATTCGATGGCCAATATATTATTAGGAGTGAAGGCAACAGTTGCCGGCTCTGCCTGACTTTGTGCCAGCAGTACCTGGCCAAGCGCCGCCGGGTAGGAAAGGCCGGTCTTTAGCTTTTGCCTGACCAAGGACCCGGTATGAGCCGTATCGGCTAGGTTCGCCAATTTTTTTAGAGCCGTCAGATCATTATCCTCCACGCCGAAGGAGAGATGGCTGACAATTCCCAGCGCCTGCAGCAGACGAACGCCGCCGGCGGCAAAATACTGAGCGCTACGCAACGCAAATACAGCCGGCATTTCAATAACCAGATCGGCCCCTGAACGCACGGCCATTTGGGCTCGCAGCCACTTATCGAACAGGGCCGGTTCACCGCGCTGGACAAATTGGCCGCTCATGACAATGACGGCTGCCGGACAGCCTGACAAGGATTTCGCCGAATTTAGCTGCCAATGATGGCCGCTGTGAAAAGGATTATACTCTGCAATAATACCTACTGCTTTCAAAGAAATATTCACCTCTAACGCATAAATATCCTTATTATATTATAACCTATTTCGGATAAAATGCAGGTCTATTATTATTAGCGGTAAGCAGGTATCAGGCATTTGGTGTCGAAGTGTGAACTTAATTGTAATATTATAAATTGCAGGTTGTTTTGAACAATTTAATTTTTGTACATAGGAGGATTGGAAATTGAAGATTTTGGTCATTAATTGCGGCAGCTCTTCCCTGAAATATCAACTCTTTGATATGACCGATGAATCGGTGCTGGCCAAGGGTTTGGTGGAACGTATCGGTATTGAGGGCTCGGTGCTTACGCATCAGCCGGGAGATAAAGCTAAGGTGAAAATCACCGGTGCAGTGGATAATCACAGCACGGCGATTAAAATGGTCGTCGAAGCGCTGACTCATCCCGAATACGGTGTGATTAAAAGCATGCAGGAGATTGCTGCCGTAGGTCATCGCGTGGTACACGGGGCCGAGAAATTCACCGATTCGGTCCGTATTACGCCGGCGGTTATGCAGGCGCTGGAAGAGTGTGCCGAAATGGCGCCGCTCCATAATCCGCCCAACATTCTGGGCATCAACGCCTGTGCCCAATTAATGCCGGGCATTGCCCAGGTAGGTGTGTTTGATACCGCCTTTCATCAAACCATGCCTCCTAAAGCCTACATTTACGGCCTTCCCTATGAAGTGTACGAAAAATACGGCATCCGCCGCTATGGTTTCCACGGAACGTCTCACCGCTTTGTATCGCAGCGGGTAGCCGAGGTTCTGGGAAAAGATATTAAAGGCCTCAAGATTATTACCTGCCACTTAGGCAATGGCTCCAGCATTGCGGCGATTGACGGCGGCAAGTGTGTGGATACCAGCATGGGCTTCACACCGCTGGAAGGCTTGGTCATGGGTACCCGCAGCGGTGACCTGGATCCGGCTATCTTACCCTTCCTGATGAAAAAAGCCGGTATGAGTGTCGATGAAATTGATAATTATATTAATAAAAAGTCCGGTGTCCTGGGGATTTCCGGTGTTTCCAGCGATTTTCGCGATATAGAAACGGCGGCTTCGGAAGGCAATGAACGGGCTCAACTGGCCTTGGATATTTTCTCCTACAAGGTATTGAAAGATATCGGTGCCTACGCGGCAGCCATGAACGGTGTGGATGTCATTGTATTCACTGCCGGACTGGGAGAAAACTCCAAGGAAATGAGAGCGATGATTTGTAAAAACCTGAGCTATTTGGGAGCCGTCCTGGACGCTGAACGGAACAATGTCCGGGGGCAAGTCCGGGAGATCAGCACCGAAGCTTCCACGGTCAAACTGTTTGTTATTCCTACCAATGAAGAATTGGTTATTGCCCGTGACACAAAGGAAATCTGCGATCAAGGCGGATGCCGCATTTAATGCTGGCTTAACCGATATGCGGCAGGTTAATACTGCCGCTTTTCTTTTGCTATTTCATTTCTTGACAAACCATATGGGGGTCGCTATAATAAATGAAGGTTGAGGTGGAAAATCAATGAAAATTAATGTAGCCCAAGTTAAAAAAGAGATTGGCAGCCGACAACCGTTTACATTTATTACTCCCGCCTGCACTATGGATGTCAGCCAGTTGCGCTTCGAGCTTGTCGGTGATGTGAAAGTGACAGGAGAAGTGGTTAACAATGGTCGTGCTCTGGAGGTTTCGGGAGTGATTTATGCCCGGATGGCGAGTCGTTGCGACCGCTGCCTGGAGGCATTTGACGCTCCTTTGGACATCGCGTTCCAGGAAGTTTTTCAGGAAACGGTTGACCAGGTTGCGGATGATACAGCAGACGTAGCTTATTATCAAGATGACGAAATCGAACTGGCAGGCTTAGTGGAAGAAAACCTTTTAATGGCTGAACCTTTAAAGGCTCTGTGCAAACCTGGCTGCCTTGGTCTATGTCCTCAGTGCGGTGTGAATCGAAATGTGTCGCCATGCCATTGCAGTCATGACGATATAGATCCGCGATTGGCTAAATTGCGACAGCTTTTAAAAGAATAGCTCAAAAGGGAAGGCTCATCGTATGAGTCTGAATTTGTTTTATTGTTAAGGAGGTGTAGAAATAAATGGCAGTACCAAAGCGTAAAATGTCTAAAGCACGCCGCGATAAGCGCCGCGCAAACTGGAAGCTCACTGTTCCCGGGTTGGTGGAATGCCCGCAGTGTCATGAAAAGAAAATGCCCCATCGCGTTTGTCCTGAATGCGGTCATTATAACGGCAAGGCAGTTGTGAACGCGGAATAATAAAAACGTATATAAGCAAGATAGAGTATATCAGGTACTTTATCTTGCTTATTTCTTTTTGCTTGCATTTTGGCAATGAACTGTCTATAATAAGTACTAGCAATTAGTCTTAGTACTAACTTATAAAAATAGGTGATGGTATGGCGCGTATCCAAAAAAAAATCAGACAACAGCTGCTAACCGAAAAACTGGACGCTACCCCTTTTCTAACCGATGAGGAGTTGGCGGCACTGTTAAACGTGAGCGTTCAAACAATTCGCTTAGATCGTTTGGAACTCGGCATACCGGAAGTCCGGGAGCGGACCAAGAAGATGGCCGAAAACGTACAAAGCAAGCTGAAGACGCTGGGGAGCGAGGAAATTATCGGTGAGCTTATTGATTTGGAATTGGGCCGTGCCGGCATCTCCATTATGAAAATCACCGCCGATATGGTTTTTGAAAAAAACCAGGTTGCGCGGGGTCACTATGTTTTTTCACAAGCCAATTCCCTGGCTCTGGCTGTCATTGACGCTAATGTTGCCGTAACAGGGGTGGCTAATATAAAATATAAGATGCCCATTCATGTTGGCGAAAAATTAATTGCCAAGGCAGAAGTTATGAAAAAAAGAGGAAATAAATATTTTGTATGGGTTAAAACTAGAAACGATAAACAGGAAGTATTCCGGGCTAAGTTTATTATAGTGTCTTTAGAACAGGATGAGAAGTGAATGGACTGACGAAGGGAGATTTCGGATGAGAATTGCCGTTGATGCCATGGGTAGCGATTATGCACCGAAAGAGATTGTACTGGGCGCGGTTGCTGCTGCAAAAGAGTATCAATGCGATATTATTTTGGTAGGCGATCAGGAGCAGATACTGCCCGTTTTAGATACATACAGCAATTGGCGAGAACTGGGGATTTCGGTGCAGCAGGCATCGGAAGTTATAGAGATGCATGAACATCCAGGCGTGTCTGTCCGCAAAAAAAAGGATGCCTCCGTGGTGGTGGCTACCCGGCTGGTCAAAGAAGGCATTTGTGATGCCGTAGTCTCTGCCGGCAGCACCGGGGCGGCCGTAGCGGCGGCGTTATTCGGTCTGGGACGGATTAAAGGCATTGAGCGGCCGGCTATCGCGACCCATATTCCCAATTTAACCGGCACCACTATCATGCTCGATTCGGGAGCCAATGTGGACAGCAAGCCTAAAAACCTGGTGCAAAGTGCCATTATGGGTTCCATTTATGCCGAATATGTGCTGGGCATGAATCGGCCGCGGGTGGGACTTTTAAATATCGGGGAAGAGGATAGCAAGGGAAATGAACAGGTGCTGACGACCTTCCCTCTGCTCAAACAGTTAAAAACCATCCATTTTATCGGCAACGTGGAAGGCCGGGATACTTTTAACGGTACGGTGGATATTGTTGTTTGTGACGGCTTTGTCGGTAATGTGGTGCTTAAGACAGGCGAAGGACTGGTCAGTTTTCTGACGACACTTATAAAAAATACGATAAAAAACAGCGGCTGGCTTGCCAAGCTGGCGGCCTTTCTTCTGCTGCCATCCATAAAAAAGCTGAAGAAGAAGCTGGATTACGATGAATACGGCGGAGCGCCGCTGCTCGGTGTTAATGGCGGCTTTATCATCTGCCACGGAAGCTCAAAAGCAAAGGCTATCAAAAATGCGATACGCGTTGCCTGCGAATTTTCGGAGCAAAAGGTTGTGGAGCATATCAGTGAAAACATCGTAAAGGAAGGTGTTGGTGCGAATGAGTGAGCAAGGCGTATCGGTAGGTATCGTCGGTATTGGTACCTATGTCCCCGATAAAATAATAACCAATCACGACTTGGAACAAATGGTTGACACCTCTAATGAATGGATTGTCGAACGTACCGGTATCCGGGAAAGGCATATTGCCGAACCGGACATGGCTACCTCTGATTTGGCAGTACTGGCTGCCAGAAAAGCGCTGGCCGATGCCGGGGTTTCCGCCGAGGAAATCAATTTGATTATTGTGGCTACGGCTACTCCTGACATGTTTTTTCCTTCCGTAGCCTGCATCGTACAGGACCGGCTTGGTGCCGTCAATGCCGCCGCCTTTGATCTGGGCGCAGGCTGCACCGGCTTTGTCTATGCTGTGGCAACAGGCAGTCAGTTTATCAAGTCGGGCTTATATAAAAAGGTCCTGGTCATCGGGGCCGAGACTTTGTCCAAGGTAGTGGACTGGACAGACCGCAATACCTGCGTTCTGTTTGGTGACGGAGCCGGTGCTGTGGTGCTGAGCGAAGTAAAAGCGGGCTATGGGATTTTGAGCATTGACCTTGGCTCCGACGGTTCGGGCGGGGAGTTTTTGAAAATTCCGGCCGGTGGAACACGGGTGCCGACTACGGAGCAAACGGTCAGTGACAGGCAGCATTATTTGTATATGAACGGCAGTGAAGTATTTAAATTTGCTATCAAGGTTATGGGGGAGGCGGCTGTAAAAGCGTTGGACGCCGCCGGGCTTGATCATCACAGTGTAAATTGCCTGATCCCGCACCAGGCCAACATCCGCATCATTCAATCGGCGGCTAAAAGACTTAAGCTGCCAATGGAAAAGGTTATGGTCAATGTCGATAAATACGGGAATACTTCTGCTGCCTCTATTCCGCTGGCTTTGGAGGAAGCATTGAAAAGTTGTCGAATACAACAGGATGACATAGTTGTACTTGTTGGTTTCGGCGCAGGCTTAACCTGGGGTGCGTGTGTTATAAAATGGTGTAAGGAGGAAAAGACTATTGTTTAACAGTAAAATTTGTCAATTATTAAACATTAAATATCCAATTTTACAGGGCGGTATGGCATGGGTTGCCACAGCCGAACTGGCGGCAGCCGTATCTAATGCCGGCGGCCTGGGCGTAATTGGAGCGGGACATATGCCTCCTGATGCGCTGCGCAGCGAAATTGTCAAAGCAAAATCGCTGACAAATAAACCGTTTGGTGTCAATATCATGCTGATGTCTCCTTTTGTCAAGGAAGTTATGCAGGTGGTAATTGAGGAACGTGTGCCGGTTATTACCACCGGGGCGGGAAATCCCGGTGAATACATTCCCGCTCTGAAAGAAATCGGCAGTAAGGTGATCCCGGTGGTGGCTTCTGTAGCTCTGGCCAAACGGTTGGAACGGGTTGGTGTGGACGCGCTGATTGCCGAAGGCATGGAAAGCGGCGGCCATGTTGGTGAAGTATCGACCATGGCGTTGATTCCGCAAATTGTTGATGCCGTCAGTATTCCGGTCATTGCCGCCGGCGGCATTGGTGATGCCAGAGGCGTCGTTGCCGCTCTGGCCTTGGGAGCCCAAGGCGTACAAATCGGTACTCGGTTTGTTGCTTCCGTTGAATGTACGGCTCATGATAACTATAAAGAAGCGGTAATTCGCGCTAAGGAACGTTCAACGGTGCTTACCGGCGTGACGACAGGCCATCCGGTGCGCGTTATCGCCAATAAGCTTACGCGCGAATACCTGGAGCTGGAAAGAAACGGCGCCTCGGTGGAAGAACTGGAGCGTCTGGGCGCCGGAAAGCTAAAGGCGGCGGTCCGTGACGGTGATACCGAGCGCGGCTCTGTGATGAGCGGACAAATTGCCGGTATGGTGCGTGAAGTAAAACCGGTGGCGGCCATCATTGAGGAAATTGTCAGTGAAGTGCCTGCTATTGTCGCTGCCGTTCAAAAATTTACGCAAGGGAACCGCTGATTTAATGAGCCTGCCAGCCTGGTGAGAGATTTTTCGGCTGGCAAGAAGTAAAACCGCAGGAATAGCGGACCCTATTTCAAGGTTTTATTGACGTAGCCAGACGGAAAAAGATCCGCCAGGGAGCAGTGTGAATAAATCAGTGATTCCCTAGGCTAACAGGAGGCTTGAGGATGAGTAAACGTGCATTTGTGTTTCCCGGACAGGGCTCGCAGACAGTAGGGATGGGCCGGGAACTTTATGAAAAGTTTGCCGTAGCGAAGCAGGTGTTTGAGGCGGCTGATGAGGCTCTTGGATTTTCCATCACCGATATGTGCTTTCAGGGACCCGAGGAGGAGCTTCGTAAAACCTTTAATACACAGCCGGCTATTTTGACGGTTAGTGTTGCTTGTTATGAAGTTCTTAAGGAATACGGCCTCCAGGCCGATATTGTCGCCGGCCATAGTCTGGGCGAATACTCGGCGCTGGTTGCCGCCGGTTCGCTCGCTTTTGCCGACGCCGTACGCCTGGTGCGCAAGCGGGGGCAATTCATGCAGGAAGCGGTCCCCCTGGGGGAAGGCGCTATGGCGGCTATTTTAGGGATGGACCGCGCCAGCGTGGTGGAAGTGTGTCAGCAGCTAGAGGCTGAAACGGGCTCGGTGCAGGCTGTTAACTTCAACTGCCCCGGACAGATTGTCATTGCCGGCAAGGTTGCGGCGGTGGAAAGAGCTGCCGAGCTGTTGAAAGGTCGTGGCGCCAAACGGGCCGTTATGCTGCCGGTAAGCGCTCCCTTTCATAGCACACTGATGCAGCCGGCAGCAGAAAAGCTGGCTGCCGAGCTGGATAAAATCACTGTTCAGGACGCAAAAATACCGTTGGTAGCTAATGTCAACGGGGAAATTGTCACCGTTGGCGGTCAGATTAAGAAACTGCTGGTCGAACAGGCGGCAAGCCCGGTAAAATGGGAAGATTGCGTAGCCCGGATGGTTGCTTTCGGCGCCGGTGAGTTTGTTGAAGTCGGTCCGGGTAAAGTTCTTACAGGATTTACCAAAAAGATAGCGAAAGAAGTTAATAACAATAATATTGAGGATATTGCTTCTTTGGAAAAAACCCTTGATTATTTCAGGGAGGTTCGCTAAAATGCTTTTAGACAATAAAGTGGCAATTGTCACCGGGGCTTCCCGGGGAATTGGCCGGGCGGTGGCCCTGGCGCTGGCTCAGGCGGGCGTTAAGGTAGTTATCAACTATGCCGGCAATGCGGCTGCGGCCCGTGAAGTAGAAGAGCAAATTACGGCCATGGGTGGGGAAGCGCTGGTTGTACAAGCCGATGTGGCTAAGCTGGAATCGGTGGAAGAACTGGTAAAACAGGCTACTGAGAAATTCGGCCGCATTGACATCCTGGTCAACAATGCCGGCATCACCAGAGACAATCTGTTGATGCGCATGAAGGAAGAAGACTGGGATGCCGTAATCAATACCAACCTGAAGGGCATTTTCAATTGTACAAAAACAATCGCCCGTGTTATGATGAAACAGCGTAGCGGTAAGATCATTAATATGAGCTCGGTGGTTGGGGTTACCGGCAATGCCGGTCAGGCCAACTACGCGGCCGCCAAGGCCGGTGTGATCGGCTTTACCAAGTCGATGGCTAAGGAACTGGCTTCACGGGGCATTACCGTTAACGCGGTGGCTCCCGGCTTCATTGCTACCGATATGACGGCTGTGTTATCAGACCAGATCAAGGATGAACTGGCAGGCCGGGTGCCGCTAGGCCGCTTAGGCAGTGCCGAGGAAGTTGCTTCGGCCGTACTTTTTCTGGCTTCCGACGCAGCTACCTATATTACAGGACAGACTTTACATGTCGACGGCGGCATGGTAATGTAGCAGATGTGTAATTTTTGTTATTATGACATATAATCTTGGAAGGAGGTGAATTTTATCATGACAACTTTCGATAAAGTAAAAGAAATCGTAGTTGAACAACTAGGTGTTGATGAAGCTGATGTTGCTATTGACTCTACTTTTATTGATGACTTGGGTGCTGACTCTTTGGACATTGTTGAATTGATTATGGCTTTTGAAGAGGAATTTAATATTGAGATTCCTGACGAAATAGCTGAAAAAATCAAAACAGTGAAAGACGCTGTGGGGTACATAGAACAGGAGAAGCAAGGCTAAAAGTATTACCTGTTCCAAGGAGAGTCCCGTGAAACGACAGTTCGCGGGACTTTCTTAAAGGTAGTACGCGTGAATGGAGGAGTAATTACTTGAAACTTCCAGAACTGAAAATTGGCCATTTAGTGGCCAAGATACCGATTATTCAGGGTGGCATGGCAATCCGTATCTCTACAGCCCGGCTGGCTGCTGCTGTGGCGGAACAGGGCGGTGTCGGTTTAATTGCTGCATCAGGTATGAGTTTTGATGAGTTGCGCAGCGAAATTCGTCTGGCGCGTTCCCTTACTAAAGGCATTGTTGGCATTAATATTATGGTTGCGGCGAGACAGTTCGCCGATATTGTTAAAACGGCGATTGACGAGGGTATTGACCTGGTGGTTGCCGGCGCGGGTTTTTCCCGTGATGTGTTTGGCTATGGCAAAGAGTCTGGTACACCGATTGTGGCAATGGTTTCCTCTGTAAAGGCTGCTAAACTGGCCGAAAAGATGGGCGCTGCCGCTGTAGTCGTGGAAGGTAAGGAAGCCGGCGGGCATCTCGGCACCGATAGGTCGATGCGGGAACTGCTGCCGGATATAAAAAAAGCGGTTCAAATTCCGGTTATTGGTGCCGGCGGTGTCATTGACGGGCACGATGTAGTTGAGGTTATGAAGCTGGGGGCCGATGGCGTACAAATGGGTACGCGGTTTGCTGCAAGTGTAGAATCCAATGCAGCTCCCGAGCTAAAACAATTTTATTTGAAAGCAAAACATGAAGATGTCGTTTTAATCAAAAGTCCTGTGGGACTTCCTGGACAGGCCATAGGCAACCCCTTTGCTAAGAAAATTATTGAAGGTACTGTGCCTGCTCCTGATTCTTGTGACGCCTGTCTGAAGCACTGTTCGAAAAGTTTTTGCATTATCAAGGCTCTTATCCGTGCACAACAGGGCGATGTGGAATCCGGACTGGTGTTTACCGGCGAGTACATTCATCGAATAGAGGAAATACTTTCTGTTAAAGAGATTTTTAGCAGAATTCTGGCAGAAGTTGAAGCAAGCAATGGATAAACATAGACAAAAAGAATATGGTGAGGTGAAGAGTTTGAAGAGGCGAGTTGTAATTACAGGATTAGGGGCTATTTCACCGATCGGTGTAGGCAAGGATGATTTTTGGCAAGCTCTGATGGAGGGCAAATGTGGCATTGGACGGATTACCCGTTTTGATCCAAGCGAATATTCGACGCAGATCGCCGGCGAAGTAAAGGATTTTGATCCGGTTAAATATATTGATAAAAAAGAAGCAAAACGGATGGACCGGGCGTCGCAATTTGCGATTGCCGCTACCAAAATGGCTTTTGAAGATGCGGCCATGGATTTGGACAAGGAAGACCGTACCCGCATCGGCACGTTGGTGGGAACCGGTATTGGCGGTATTGAAACGCTGCATGAACAATATAAGATTTTATTTGAAAAAGGACCCAACCGGGTGAGCCCGTTCTTTGTGCCGATGATGATCGGCAACATGGTGGCCGGCCATACGTCGATTACCTTTGGTTTGCAGGGGCCGAACAGTTGCGTGGTCACTGCCTGTGCCACCGGCACCAATGCCATTGGCGACGCTTTTAGAATCATTGAACGGGGCGAGGCTGATGTGATGGTAGCAGGCGGTACGGAAGCGGCTATTTCACCGGCGGCGGTTGCCGGCTTCTGCTCGATGAAGGCTATGTCTACCCGCAATGATGAACCGGAAAAGGCTTCGCGTCCCTTTGAAAAAGAGCGTGACGGTTTTGTTATGGGCGAAGGCGCCGGTATTGTTATTTTAGAATCGTTGGAACATGCATTGGCCAGAGGCGCGCGTATTTATGCAGAAGTAGCCGGCTACGGACACAATGCAGACGCTTACCATATTACCGCCCCGGCTCCGGAAGGTGTCCAGGCAGCCAAATGCATGGCTATGGCTTTGGCCGATGCCGGCTTAAAACCGGAAGACGCCGATTATATTAACGCTCACGGAACATCGACACCGCTTAATGACAAAAATGAAACACTGGCCATCAAATCCCTGTTTGGCGACCATGCTTATAAGTTGGCGGTAAGCTCCATTAAATCCATGACCGGTCACTTGCTGGGAGCTGCCGGCGGGATTGAGTGCATTGCAACAGCACTCACCATTGCCAATAGTATGATTCCGCCGACCATCAATTACGATACGCCTGATCCGGAACTGGACTTGGATTATGTTCCTAACAAGGCACGGGAAGGTGTAGTGAATGTGGCGCTGTCCAATTCGTTTGGTTTTGGCGGCCATAACGCTACTATCCTTTTGAAAAAGTACCAAGCGTAAGCGATGAAAATGTTGCTGGATAAACCACGGCTTCAGGCGTTGGCCGCCTTGAGCGGGGTATTAGGTGTCGAGTTTAAGGAAATTTCTTTGCTGAATCAGGCGCTTGTTCATACTTCATTCGCCAATGAGAATAAGCATATGGGCGTTATGCATAATGAACGGCTGGAATTTCTGGGCGATGCCGTTCTTGATCTGGTGATCAGCCAATTCCTTTTTAACCGCTTTCCCAACTTAACGGAGGGCGAACTGACCAAGGCGCGCGCTGTTATAGTCTGCGAGCCGACCCTGGCCCGACATGCGGCCAGACTGGGAATCGGCAAGTATTTGCTGCTGGGTAAGGGCGAGCTTAGTTCAGGCGGCCGGGAACGCATTTCCATTCTGGCCGATTCTTTTGAGTCTCTCATTGGCGCCGTATATCTGGATGGCGGTTTTGAGCGTGCGGCGGACTTTGTTCTGCAGCAGCTCACCGAGGAATTGGTCTTGGTTGAGCAGGGACAGTATATAAAAGATTACAAGACTCTGCTGCAGGAATCCATTCAAAAGCATAATGACAGTAAAATTGTCTATGAAATTGTATCGGAACGAGGGCCTGATCATGATAAAGTATTTGAAGTGTCTGTTGTGGTCAATTCAAATATCTTAGGATGGGGAACTGGGAAAAGCAAAAAGGAAGCGGAACAGTTTGCCGCTAGACAAGCCTTGATCAAACTCCATATCATTGATGAAAAATAAACAGGGGCGGCCAGTGGTCGCCCTTGCGTTCTACCTGCGAAAGGGTAATATAAGAGGGTCATATGAAGCACTTTATCATTCCCATTTTTATTCCGCACTTTGGTTGTACTCACCAGTGTGTTTTTTGCAATCAAAAGAAAATTACCGGCAGCAGTGCCATAAGGTTAAGCGGCAAAGACGTTGCAAACTTGATTGAGCTGTATTTGGCCAGGCTTGACCGGCCTCGCCGGGTTGAAGTGGCCTTTTATGGCGGCAGCTTTACCGCTCTTTCTGTAAACTATCAGCGTGAACTGTTGACGCCGGCTGCTCTGGCGCAGCGGGAGGGACGAATACACGCTATTCGCCTCTCGACCCGCCCTGATGCTATTTCCTCCGATATTTTGCAGCATTTGCTCTCTTATGGTGTCAGTATCGTTGAGCTAGGAGCCCAGTCATTGGATGACGGCATCCTGGCTACCGCAGCGCGAGGGCATACGGTGAACGATATTGAACGGGCCGTTTGCCTGCTGCGGGAAGCAGGACTGTCCTGCGGCCTGCAATTGATGCTGGGGCTGCCCGGTGAAACCTGGGAGCTGTTGCCGCTGGTGGCGGCGCGTCTGCTGCGTTTGAAGCCTGATATGTTGCGAATTTATCCAACCCTGGTAATTGCCGGTACGCCGCTGGCCGATTTGTATCAGAACGGACACTATGCGCCGCTAACCGTGGATGAGGCGGTGCGGCGGGCTGCTTTTTTCAGGCTGCTTTGCGACCAGCAGGGAATTTCTGTCATCCGTACAGGTCTGCAGGCTACGGAAGAGCTTGACCAACCTTCGGTAGTGCTGGCTGGGCCGTATCACCCGTCTTTTGGCGAGATGGTGGAAGCCCGCCTTTTTTCTCTGATGTTTCAACGCTTTGCGGCCGGAAAGGATTTGACCGGCCGTCAGCTCGCCATTCTACATCACCCGCGTGATCATTCGAAACTTCGGGGTTTAAGCAATGCCAATCTTAGAAACTGGCAGGAACAGTATGGTTTTAACAAGTTGAGCCTGTATCCGGCAGGGAGCAAAGCGGGTGAACTGATAATCGAATATGAAGGTCTCTCCCATGTGGTAAACAAACAGATGCTTTGTCAACTTTAGAGAGCTCCTGACTCATTCCGGCTGTACGTCCCTGACGAAGCTTTCGCTGCCTGGCTGTGTCAACCAAGCCTTGAAATAGCCGATTTTTCCTGCGATTTTCCTTTTTGCCAGGTGGAAAATCTCTCGTATACCGGCAGGCCTAGTACATTAGCAGATCCCTAAATGACAAAAGAGGAATTTTTAGGAAACCTCTCGAATATCTTATAGATATACAAGAAAGGTTATACAGCCCCAATAGTTATTGATGAGGAGGTTTACTAATGGAAATCCTTAAAGTATCTGCACAATCGAGTCCTAAATCTGTAGCAGGTGCTCTGGCTGCCGTGTTAAGAGAAAAGCATTCCGCAGAAGTGCAGGCAGTGGGGGCGGGGGCAGTCAATCAGGCCATAAAGGCTATTGCCATATCGCGGGGATTTGTGGCGCCAAATGGTATGGATCTCATTACAATACCTGCTTTTGCTGAAATTTCCATTGAGGGTGAGGAACGGACTGCAATCCGGTTTATTGTGGAACCACGGTAAGTTTTTTATTGGCGGAGACCTGTTTGCAAACCTGCAGACAGGTTTTTTATACATGACTGGGCAGGACAAGTTATTTAAAAACTCTATATGAAAAGTTTGGAATGTGTGGTGAATTTTTTTTGCTGTTACGTAGGTTGGAGGCTTATGGGTTTAAGTCGTTTGCGGATAAAACGGAAGTGGACTTTGGACCGGGCATTACGGTAGTGGTCGGTCCAAACGGCAGTGGGAAAAGCAATATCTCCGATGCTATTCGCTGGGTGCTTGGCGAGCAGAATATCAGAAACTTGCGTGGCGCCAGGGTGGAAGATATTATCTTTTCCGGCAGTACCGGCCGGCGTGCGCTGGGGGTGGCGGAGGTTTCGCTGGTTTTTGATAATTCGGACGGCGTGCTGCCGCTGGATTTTAATGAAGTAACGATTACCCGCCGGGTTTTCCGGTCCGGCGAGAGTGAGTATTTCATCAATAAGACGCACTGCCGCTTAAAAGATATTCATGACCTGTTGGCCGATACCGGGCTGGGGCGGGAAGCCATGCCGGTTATCAGCCAAAACAAGGTAGATGAAATATTAAACAGCAAACCCGAGGAACGGCGCCTGATTTTTGAAGAGGCTGCCGGTATCACCCGTTATAAAAACCGGAAAAAGGAAGCTTTACGAAAATTGGACGATACGGAGCAGAATCTGGTCCGCCTGGAGGATATCATTTCGGAAATCGAATTACAGCTTGAACCGCTGGAGGCCAGTGCTGCCCGGACTTCGCGCTACCAAGAACTGCAGGAGGAATTGACGGCCTGCCGCATTACTTTGCTGGTGGACAAGCTGAAAAAGGCGGAGCAGATGGTGGAAAGCGCCACTTTGCAGGAGCTTGCTCTGAAAGAGGAAGAACTGACTGTGGGCAATCAGATTCTGCTAGGCGAGGCCGAGCTTGAACGTCTGACTGCTCAACTGGCGGAATTGGAAGAAACCTTACGTGGGACTGGAGAGCGCCTGCAGCAAGCTTACCGGGAAACCGAGCGGCTGGAAGGCCGAATTGCCTTGCTGACTGAAAAGATCTCCCAGGGCTCGGCTGCCGGCGAACGAATAGCAGCCGAAGAGCAACAGAACCGGGAACAGGCGGAAACCTTGCAAGAACGTTTAGCGGAAAGCTGCCGCCAACTGTCAGAAAAGCGCGAACAGGTCCTGGTGCTGCAGCAGGAATTGGCCCAAAGTCAGGAGGCCTATCAGCAGACCGCGGCGGACATACAGGCGATGGAAGCCCGCCTGGAGCTTTGCAAGGAACAGTCTTTTGATTATTTGCAGGAATTGGTTAGCGCCCGTAATGAGATTGTCACGTTGGAAAAAGATATGGCCAAACTGTTGACCAATCAGGGGGAGTACGCCCGGGAACTGGCGGGATACGGCGAGCAGCTTACACAGACCGGTGAGGCGGCGAAAGCGGCACTGGCGGAGAAGAACGGCTTGGCCGAAAGGCTGGCGGAACTACTCAAGGAGGAAGAGCGGCTTGCTGAAGTAAAACAGGCTCTGGAAGCGGACTGCCGGGACTTGCAGAATAAAGAAAAGGCTTTGCAGGTAAAACTGAATGAGTTTGCGTCCAAACATAAAATTCTGTCCCACATGCAGCAGGATTTTGACGGGTTTGGCCGCAGCAGCAAGAGTGTCCTGCAGAACCGGGCAGCCTGGCGTCAGGGAATTTGCGGCGCGGTAGCTCAATTAATTCAGGTACCGGACTCCTATGTCACGGCGGTGGAAACTGCTTTGGGCGGCGCCTTGCAATATCTTGTTACCGAAGATGAAGCGACAGCCAAACAGGCTATTGCCTTTTTAAAGGACCAACGTCTGGGCCGGGCCACTTTCCTGCCGCTTACTACTATTCAGACCGGGACGCCGCGGGATTATGAACTAAAGGCGGCAGCGGCGGCAGGTTCACTGGGACTGGCCTCGGTCGTGGTCGATTGTGAGCAGAAATACCGCAAAGTGGTGGAATTCCTGCTGGGAAGGACCATTATAGCCGAAAATATTGACGCTGCGCTGGCTATTGCCAAGAACCATCAGTATCGTGTGAGAATTGTTACGCTTGACGGACAACAGGTTAATCCGGGCGGTTCTCTGACCGGCGGTAGTACGCATCGCCGGGAAAACAGCTTTTTAAGTCGCAGCAATGAAATTGCGACGTTGGAAAAAACCATAGGGGAAACCAAGTCGTCCCTGGAACAGGCTCAGCAAGCGGTGAGTGCCGTCGAGCGAAAACGGCTGGAACTGGATAAAACGGCGGAGGTTAAGCAGGCAGAAAAGCAAGCCCTGGAAGTGCGGCTGGCGCAGCTTGAAGTGCATGGGACCAATCTGCAGGGAGAACTGCGGCGTTTGCAAATGGCGTCAGATAGCCTGCAGGAGGAAATGGACTCCTTTACCGGTGAAAAAACGGCAATGCAAACGAAATTGGCTCAAAAGCAAGAAGCTATTCTTGTTTTGGAAAATCGTGATGCCGAGCATAAGCGGGAGATGCTTCGTTGGCAGCAGGAACTTAAGCTGCTCAATGAGAAAAAAGACTTGACCGGTCATGCGGTGACCGACTGCAGGGTTTCGCTTACAGCGCTGGAACAGCAAATGCAGGCTGTGGAAAGCGAAAGCCAAATGCTCCGGACGGAACTGGCTAAGACGGCCACTGTGCTGCAGCGGTTGGCTAATGAAGCGGTAACGCTGCGGGAACAGACAGCCGGCTATGACGCCGAGCTGAAAGAAGTGAAGGAGCTGCACCGGACGACAGAGGGGCAGACTGCCGGCTGTCTGACGGCGAAGAAAGAACTGGAGTCCGGCAAGTATGCCGTGTTAACGGAACTTACCAAGCAGGAAAAGGAGATAAAGGATAAACGGCGGCGTCACAATGAAATTCAAAACCGGCTGCATGAATTTGAGTTGATGGCCACAAAATACAAGTATGAATTGGAAACTTGCCGCAAGGAACTGACCGAACGGTGTAATGTTTCCTGGGAAGAGGCTGTTTCCCGCTGTCGTGAAGGCAGTGTGGCGGAGCTGACGGTGCAAGCTAAACGGCTGGAAGAGGAGATTGTTTTGCTGGGACCGGTTAATCATAGTGCGATTGAAGAATTTGCCCGTGTACGGGAACGGTATGAGTTTTTGCGGAATCAATCGGAAGATTTAAAAAATGCCCGTGAATATTTAGCGACTATTATTCAGGATATTGACAAGAAAATGTCCAAGCAATTCAGTGTGGCCTTTAAAGAAATTAATCAGCATTTCAGTGTGATCTTTGAGCGCCTGTTCGGTGGCGGCAAGGCCTGGCTATCTTTGCTGGAACCGGACAAACCGCTGGAAACGGGGGTTGAGGTCTGGGTGCAGCCGCCTGGTAAAAAGCAGCAAAGCCTGGTATTATTATCAGGTGGGGAGCGGGCTTTGACGGTCATTGCCCTGCTGTTTGCCTTTTTAACCTACCGGCCGGCACCGTTTACCATGGTAGACGAGATTGATGCTCCGCTTGACGAAGCCAATCTGCAGCGCTTCAGCGGCTTTCTGCGGGATTATGCCCAAAACACTCAGTTTATTGTGGTTACTCACCGGAAAGGCACTATGGAAGTGGCCGATATTATTCACGGTGTTACCATGGAAGAGTCCGGGGTTTCCCGCCTGGTTTCCGTCAAACTGGTGGATGCTGCGGGATAAATAGAGGCAAGGGCGTGTCCTTCAGACTATCCGAAACGCTCCCTGACGGCGCCTTTTGTGCCATACTTTATTAAAATTTTTGAAATAGGGGCCGCTATTCCTGCAAAATTTCGCGTGCCCTTTAGGGTATAATTTGTCTGGCGCAAAAATCACTCGCCATGGATCATTCCGTTAGTTTGAAGACACGCCCTAGGGCGTATGAAAAAATAGGAATTAGGTGAAATGAATATGGGCTTTTTTGATAAATTGAAAGTCGGTCTGGAAAAAACCCGCAAGGGCTTAACCGAGAAGATTGAACAATTAATTGTCGGCTATGCTGACATTGACGATGAGTTTTTGGATGACCTGGAGGCTATCTTACTGACCGCCGATGTGGGAGTGAAAACGACAGCCCAACTACTGTCGGACGTCCGGGCCGGGATTAAGAACAAGCAAATTCAGTCGCCGGAAGAATTAAAGCCGTTTTTACAGGAGAAAATCAGTACCATTTTAATAAGCGGTGAAACGGCGGAACCGGAGGTACAGCCACCTATGGTGATTATGGTGGTAGGAGTTAACGGTGTGGGAAAAACGACCACTATCGGCAAACTGGGCAATTACTACCGGGAGCAGGGCAAGACGGTTATGCTGGCGGCCGGCGATACCTTCCGTGCTGCGGCCATTGAGCAATTGGAAATCTGGGGCGATCGGATCGGAGCGGAGGTTGTCAAGCATACGGAGGGTTCCGATCCGGCGGCCGTAGTGTTTGACGCCGTCCAATCGGCTAAGGCCCGAAAAGTGGATGTGCTGATTATTGATACGGCGGGACGGCTGCACACCAAGTCCAACCTAATGGAGGAACTGAAAAAAATTTATCGGATCATCAACCGGGAGCTGCCGGGAGCACCGCACAGTACCTTGCTGGTGCTGGATGCAACTACCGGTCAGAACGCTGTGAACCAGGCCAAGCTGTTCGGCGAAGCCGCTGCCGTATCTGGCTTGGTTCTGACCAAGCTGGACGGTACAGCCAAGGGCGGCGTGGTGATTGCCATCAAGTCGGAATTGAATGTTCCCGTTCGCTGGATCGGCATCGGTGAAGGGGTGCAGGATTTACGTCCTTTTGATCCGGCAGAGTTCAGCCAGGCATTGTTTGCCGATTAAATCATAAAAACAAGGATCTTTTAGAAAGATCCTTGTTTTTATTTATACACAGGTACTAACTAGATAAACTAAATCAACAAAAACAAATTAAATTAACTAAAACATATTGACTCTATGGATTTGGTGTAGTATTATAAGACAAAAGCAAGTTTAATATTCTCTGGAGCAGGGTGTTTGCAGTACTTTGCCTGGCAGATACGAAGGGGTATCAATGAACCGGAACGGTTCATTGATACCCCTTTTTTACAGCAGGCCGTTTTACTCGCGATACCACGAATATGGCGGGTAAAGAAAACTGTCTTGCCTGGCGGCTTACTATTTAACACAAAAATAAAAGCTTCATGGATACCACGAATATCCATGAAGCAGAGGTAAATCTCCTATTCTCAGTGGCACTAAGTTTATTTGATTTGCCCATTTTGCATTATAGCAAAATAGGCAGGGAGTTTCAAGGTGTTCTTAGAGAAAAAGATAGCTTTATTGAAATGAAAGGGGGTGGTTATCAAAAGAAGACTGTTGGAGGCTGGTTAATAGGCAAAAATAACTGTACCGGAAGGAGCTGAGGATATATCGTCCATATATGCTTTAAAAACAAAAGCTTTGAGGATACCACGAATATCCGCAAAGCCGTTGTTAAACCCAGTGGCACTAGGTTTATTTAATTTGCCTGTTTCTATTATAACGGGAAGTATTTTCAATTTCAACTATAATTTTAAAAAATCTGTTAATTTAAAAGGAGGGCATACACATGCCAAGAAAAATTGCGATTTATGGTAAAGGCGGAATTGGTAAATCCACGACCCAACAAAATACGGCAGGAGCTATGGCTCATTTTTACGATAAAAAGGTGTTTATCCACGGTTGCGATCCCAAGGCTGATTCAACCCGGCTGATTTTAGGGGGAATGAACCAAAAAACGCTGATGGATATGCTGCGTGACGAGGGGGAAGACAAAATTACCACCGATAGAGTGGTAAAAGACGGTTATCTGGGAATCCGTTGTGTGGAATCGGGTGGTCCCGAACCGGGAGTTGGTTGTGCCGGTCGGGGTGTTATCACGGCTATTGACCTGATGGAGAAAAACGGCGCCTATACGGATGATTTGGATTTTGTGTTTTTTGATGTACTTGGTGACGTTGTCTGCGGCGGATTTGCCATGCCGATCCGGGATGGCAAGGCGCAGGAGGTTTATATTGTCGCTTCCGGCGAAATGATGGCCATTTACGCTGCCAATAATATTTGCAAAGGCCTGCTGAAATACGCTAAACAAAGCGGTGTGCGGCTAGGCGGCGTTATTTGCAATAGCCGTAAGGTAGACCGGGAAAGAGAATTCCTGGAAGAGTTTACGGCAGCGATTGGTACCCAGATGATCCATTTTGTACCGCGGGACAATATTGTTCAGAGAGCTGAGTTCAATAAGAAAACAGTTGTTGAATACGATGCAGATTGCAACCAAGCCAAAGAATACGGCGAACTGGCGCGCAAGATTATTGAAAATGATAAATTTGTCATTCCCAAGCCGCTCAGCATGGATGCGCTGGAGGCTATGGTGGTCAAATACGGGATTGCAGATTGAGCAATCGACCGTGTAGCGGTAACCGGCTGTTTAGCTTATAACAGTAACCGGTGGTAGTTGTATCTGTATATGTATTGATTAACGATATGAGGGAGGACCTTGTCATGCCGTATCATGAGTTTGAATGCAGCAAATGCATTCCGGAAAGAAAAAAACACGCGGTGGTAAAAGGCCCCGGTGAAACGTTGGCCGATGCACTGCCGCTCGGCTATCTCAATACCATACCCGGCACCATTTCCGAACGGGGCTGCGCCTACTGCGGCGCGAAGCATGTTATCGGGACACCAATGAAGGATGTCATTCACATGAGTCATGGGCCGGTAGGCTGTACCTATGACACCTGGCAGACTAAACGCTATATCAGTGACAACGATAATTTTCAGCTAAAATACACTTATGCTACGGATATGAAGGAAAAGCATATTGTCTTTGGGGCGGAAAAGCTGCTTAAGCAAAATATTATTGAAGCCTTTAAAGCGTTTCCCAAGATCAAACGGATGACTCTTTACCAGACTTGTGCCTCGGCGCTGATTGGCGACGATATCAACGCCATTGCTGATGAAGTAATGGAGGAATTGCCTGATGTGGATATTTTCGTCTGTAACTCCCCCGGCTTCGGCGGTCCCAGCCAGTCCGGCGGGCATCATAAAATCAATATTGCCTGGATTAATCAAAAGGTTGGCAATGTGGAGCCTAAAATCACCAGTGACTATGTGATTAATTATGTCGGTGAGTATAATATTCAGGGCGACCAGGAAGTCATGGTAGATTATTTTAAACGAATGGGTATTCAGGTGTTGTCTACTTTTACGGGCAATGGATCTTATGATGATCTTCGGGCGATGCACAGAGCTCATCTTAATGTATTGGAGTGTGCCCGCTCGGCCGAATATATCTGTAACGAACTCAGGCAGCGCTATGGGACGCCACGGCTTGATATTGACGGCTTCGGTTTTGAGCCGCTGTCGGCATCCTTGCGCAAGGTAGCGATGTTCTTTGGCATTGAGGAACGGGCGGAAGCCATCATTGCCGAAGAAACGGCTCGCTGGCAGCCGGAATTGGACTGGTATAAGGAGCGCCTGAAGGGCAAGCGGGTTTGCCTGTGGCCCGGCGGATCGAAGCTTTGGCACTGGGCTCATGTTATCCATGCGGAAATGGGCGTTGATGTTGTTTCGGTTTACACCAAGTTCGGCCATCAGGGCGATATGGAAAAAGGCATTGCCCGTTGCGAAGAAGGGGCTTTGGCTATTGACGATCCAAACGAGCTGGAAGGCCTGGAGGCTATGTATAACTTAAAGCCTGACGTGATTTTTACCGGCAAACGGCCCGGCGAGGTAGCGAAGAAGATTCGTGTTCCCTATCTGAATGCCCATGCCTATCATAACGGTCCATATAAAGGCTTTGAGGGATGGGTGCGGTTTGCCCGCGACATCTATAATGCTATTTATTCGCCGATACACAAGCTTGCTTATCTGGATATCAGCAAGGATGAGATTGCCACAGATAAGGGATTTGAAACCCGGCAAATGCTTTCCGATACCAATTTGAGTCCGGAAATAACTGATTCAACTGATCTGCGCCAATATACCGGGAAGTTTGACAGCGTCTCCGACCTACGGAGCAAGACCTATTTCAGCTTCCCGCCGGCGCAACCAAAACTTTCAGTGGTATAAGGGAGGTGCCGATCGATGGATGATGTTATGCGTGATCGAATTGAACAGTTGGTTGATTATATTATGAAGAATTGCCTGTGGCAGTTTCATTCCCGGGCCTGGGACCGGGAAAAGCAAAATGAGGGGATTCTTACCAAAACGATGCAGATTTTATGTGACGAACCGGTTGAGAAGGAAACTCCTCAGGATAAATGCTACTGGGTTGATGCCGTCATTTTGGCTGAAGCTTACCGGCAGCGGTATGAGTGGATTCATGCCATGGATAAGGCTGAATTAAAACTGCTTATGCAGGGGCTGAAGGAGCGGATGGATTATCTGACGATTACCGGGTCGCTTAATGAAGAGCTAACCGTACCTCTCTATTAGGAAGGATGATATTATGGCTTGCGAATTAAAAGAAAAAGAGCGTGCTGGAATTATCAACCCCATATTTACCTGCCAGCCCTGCGGTTCCCAGTTTGTCAGCATCGGAATCAAGGATTGCATTGGCATTGTGCATGGCGGTCAAGGTTGCGTTATGTTTGTCCGATTGCTTTTCTCGCAGCATTTTAAGGAAAGCTTTGAAATTGCATCTTCTTCTGTGCATGAGGACGGCGCCGTATTCGGGGCGCTGAACCGGGTGGAGCAGGCGGTTGACGTGCTGTTGATGCGGTATCCTCATGTGAAGGTTGTGCCAATTATAACCACTTGCTCGACAGAAGTCATCGGTGACGATATTGACGGGGTTATTACTAAACTCAATAATGGACTGTTAAAAGAAAAATATCCCGGCCGGGAAGTATATTTAATCCCCATTCATGCACCAAGCTTCAAGGGAAGCATGGTCACCGGGTATGATGCGGCCGTAAAGGATGTGGTCAGCTATTTTGCCAAGAAGGGCGAGTCGAACGGGAAACTGAACTTGATTACCGGCTGGGTTAATCCCGGTGATGTAACCGAACTGAAACATTTGCTGGCGGCCATGGAAGTTGATACAACCGTTCTTTTTGAAATTGAAAGTTTCGACTCTCCGTTAATGCCTGACGGAAACCATGTCTCTCATGGCAATACCACCATTGAAGACTTAAAAGGAACGGCTAACGCGTTAGGCACGATCGCCCTGAACCGCTATGAGGGAGGGCAGGCTGCGGAATACCTGGAAAGCGAATTTGACGTACCGGCCATTATCGGCCCTACGCCGATTGGAATTCGCAATACCGATTCGTTTTTGCAGAAGGTAAAAAGCCTGACCGGTAAATCAATACCGCCTTCCTTGGTCAAAGAGCGAGGCATTGCTATTGACGCTATCACCGATGTGGCCCATTTATTTCTGGCCGATAAAAAGGTTGCCATTTATGGAAATCCCGATCTCGTGATCGGTCTGGCCGAGTTCTGTCTTGATCTGGGAATGAAGCCTATGCTGCTGCTGCTTGGTGATGATCGTAAGGACTATCCCCTGGATCCCCGCATTAAAGCGCTCCAGGAAAATGTAGATTACGATATGGAGATTATCACTAATGCGGATTTGTGGGAATTGGAAAACCGGATAAAAAATGAAGGGCTTGAGCTGGATTTGATTCTGGGCCACTCCAAGGGCCGGTTTACCTCGATTGATAACAATATACCCATGGTAAGAGTCGGTTTTCCCACTTATGACCGTGCCGGCTTGCACCGGTACCCCGTAGTCGGTTATGCCGGAGCCATGTGGCTGGCCGAGGCTATGGCCAATACCCTGTTTACTGATATGGAGTATAAAAAGAGTAAAGAATGGATGCTGAATGTTTGGTAAAAAATTAGGCAGCGGTACCGTCAAAAACAACAAAAGTGCAGAAATCCAACAGTAACCTGCATACTGCCGGTTTGACTGAAAACCGGCAGTATGTAAGGAGAAAAGAGGCTGGTCATATGATGGACATAAGCGAGATCGATGTGGCGGCGTTTGAGGAAAACTACCGCAGCAGCAGGATGTATCATTTTCGGGCCCGACAGTTTCTGGAAGAAGGCCAGCAAGCCAGTGTGGTCTTTAACGTGGCCTCGGTTGCGCTGGAAAACTATCTGATTGCCTTATGCCTGCTGTATGGGATTGAGCCGGAAAATCATAACTATATTTGCTTGATGGAGGCCGTCGAAGCGATAGACTGTCTGGTTGTTTCACCGGAACTAAATCAGTCGATCCGGTCGCTGGACCAGATTTTTGGTATCTGTTCGCTGGAAAATTATTTTCACGGCGCACCGGAGGTAACTGATATGGTGAAAGTGTTAGAGCTGTGTGAAGCCGTGGCGGAACTGTTCGATCCGATAAGGATCGGTGACGTACGGCGTTTTGCCCAGCAGCAGAAGGAAAGCTGCCCGACTTGACCGAATAAGGCCGATAAAAGTATATTTGATAGGACCAGAAGGGGGTTGCCATGAGAATTCATTATTTGCAGCATGTTCCTTTTGAGAACCCGGCCATGCTTGTCACCTGGGCGTATGAACGAGGACACCGGCTTTCGGGTACGCACCTGTATAATTTTGAGGCGGTGCCTGAACCGGACCAGTTTGACTGGCTGGTGATTATGGGCGGTCCGATGAATATTTACGAAGAAGAGCAATACCCCTGGCTGGGTTATGAGAAGGACTGCATCCGAAAGGCCATTGAGCAAGAGAAAGTAGTCCTGGGTATTTGCCTGGGGGCGCAGCTCATAGCCGATGTATTGGGCGGTAAAGTTACGAAGAATCCAGTGGCCGAGATCGGCTGGCTGCCGGTTACCCTGCACAAAGAAAAAATCCAGGAAAAATTTTTTGACGGGTTTCCGGAAAGCTTTCCCGTTTTTCAATGGCATAACGACACTTTCAGTATGCTCGGCGAGGAGGCTGTCTGCATCGCCTCCAGCGAGGGCTGCCCTCATCAAGCTTTTATGTACCGGGATCGGGTTTTTGGCTTCCAGTTTCATCTGGAAAGTACGGCCGCCAGCATCAACTCATTACTTTATCATTGTGCTGACGAACTGCGGCCGGGACCTTATGTGCAGACTGCTCAAGCCATCCGGGAGAATATGGGGATACTGGCGGTGGTTAATTCACTGATGACAGAATTTCTTGACCGTCTGGCCGCGTATACCGCAAGCGAGAGGTGAACAAAGATGGAGCAAATCAGCTATACCCAGCGAATTTGTCATGATCAGGAAAAAATCGAACGCTTTTTAACCGAACAGCGGGTGGGGACGCTGAGTATGTCCGATTCAAGCGGCATCCCTTATGCTTTGCCGGTGAACTATGTGTATTGGAACGGCAAGATATACATCCATGGCATGGGGAGCGGCAAGAAACATGCCGTTCTGGCCAAGCAGCCGTCAGTTTGTTTCACTGTCTTTGAAGAGTTTGGTACGGTGACCGACGCTCATCCGGCCAAATGTGATACGGCGTATTTGAGTGTGATTATCTTTGGTAAGGCTTTGCCGGTAGCGGACACAGTGGAAAAAACGGCAGCCTTGAACCGGCTGTTGGACAAATTTCTTCCCGGCTTTTTTAAGAGTCCATTGACCGGTGAATTTGTGGAGCAGTACCGGTCATCTTTCGATAACAAAACGGTTATGGTTTACGGCATCGAGGTGGCAGAACTCACCGCAAAGGAAAATCCGGTGGCCGGACAAAACCTGTTCAAGTAAAAATTCCTGTTCTGACGAAGACTGCAGTCAGCCAGGTATTATGGAAATGGAGGGGAGCATATGGAGCAGCCATGTCCGATGACCGGGCTGTCCGGTGAAGCGGTGGAACTGGCAGCCAAGACGGCTAAACATCCCTGCTATTCGTTCGAAGCGCACCAAAAGTTTGCCCGAATGCATCTGCCGGTGGCGCCGGTATGTAATATCAGCTGCAACTATTGCAACCGCAAATACGACTGTGTGAATGAAAGCCGGCCCGGCGTAACCAGCGCTGTACTGACACCGGAAGAAGCGCTGGCCAAGTTCACCAGGGTAAAGGCTGAATTACCGCAGCTCAGCGTAGTCGGTATTGCCGGACCGGGTGACGCGCTGGCTAACTGGAGAGCAGTCCGGAAAAGCATTGAACTGATTAAGGCTGCCGCACCGGATACTATCTTTTGTCTGTCGACCAATGGACTGATGCTGCCGCGCTATGCCGCAGAGATTATGGAGCTGGGTATCCGGCACGTAACGGTCACGGTAAACTGTCTGGAGCCGGCTATTGGCGCGAGCATCTATCACCACGTCCATTATCAGGGGAACTATTACGTGGGGGAAAGTGCGGCGAACATTCTGATCAACAACCAACTGACCGGCATTGAACAGTTAGCCGCCAATGGTGTTTTGGTCAAGGTCAATACTGTGATGATCAAGGCAATTAACGGCAGTCACATTCCTGAGGTCGTGAAAGCAGTAAAGGAGCGGGGCGCGGCGTTGTCCAATATCATGCCGCTTATTCCGGCGCCGGGCAGCGTGTTTAGACATTTTCCCCAGACCAGCCGCAAAGAAGTGGAAGCTTTGCGGGATCTGTGTCAGAGTGAATTGCCGCAAATGCGGCACTGTCAGCAATGCCGGGCCGATGCCATTGGCCTTTTGAATGAGGACCAGTCCTATAAATTCCGGGATGCGAAAAAGGAATTGCCCGGCAACTGTCAGTCTAAGCACGGACTTTATAAGGTGGCCGTTACGTCCCGGAACAGGAGGATGATTGATTTGCATTACGGCTATGCCGAAGCTTTTCATATTTATGAGACTGACGGCAGCCGTAGTACCTTCCTGGAAACGAGAAATGTCGCAAAGTATTGTTCCGGGAAGGCCACCTGTGAGGAAAGTGAAGCGGTGAAGGCTGTTGTAGTGCAAAGCTTTGCCGATTGCCATGCCGTACTGACCATGCGTATTGGCTATGAGGCTCAAAAACGTCTGCAGGAACGGGGCATTGCCGTGATAGAATCCTGTGCCGGTGTGGAAGAAGGCTTGCTGCATGCCTTTCAGGTACTGGAAGCTGCCCGGGCGCCCGGAATTGCCTAGGATAACACAATAAAAAAGCAGGAGGATGAGCATAGCATGATTATGATCAGAGCGATTATCAGACCTGAAAAAAGAGATGAAGTTCTGAACGAACTGGCTGCCGGGGGCTTTAATGCCGCTACCGTACTGGATGTGGTCGGCAGGGGGAAGCAGAAAGGTATTAAGCTGGCCGGCGTGGTTTATGATGAAATTCCCAAGACGATGATTATTATGGTAGTCCGCGCCGCAGACCAGGAGGCAATTGCGAATATCATTCTACAGACAGCTAAATCGGGGGATCAGGGATTGTTTGGTGACGGAAAGATTTTTGTCTCACCGGTGGAAGAGGTGTATACTATTTCCAGCGGCAAAACCGGACTATAGGGGGCGGCATTATGAAAGAAATTATTGCGGTGGTAAGGATGGGCAAGGTCAGTGCTACCAAACGGGCCCTGGTTGAAGCCGGTGTGGCCGGTTTTACCGCCTCTAAGGTGCTAGGCAGGGGCAAGCTGGTCAAGGACCCTGCGGTAATCGAAGCCCGCAAACAGGAATTGCTGGCCCTTAACAAGAGCAAGGATAAACAAGAAGCGGAACTGTTGATTGATACCTTCCTGAATGGAGTCCGGCTGTTTCCGCGGCGATTATTTAACGTCATTGCCCACGACGAGGATGTTCCCCGGATTGTGCAGGCGATTATGGCGGTAAACCGGACGGATAATCAGGTCGGTGACGGCAAAATTTTTGTCCTGCCGCTGAACGATGCTATCCGGGTACGGACCGGCGAAACAGGTGACAGCGCGATTTGGTGAAATGATTATCATTCAACCAATAGAAAAAGCCCCAAGCAACGTGGTCATACCATCGTTTGCTTGGGGCTGTATTGCTTTGGCCGCGGTTACAGTTCGGCGATGATTTCACCCATCTGAGAAATATCATAGCCACTCATGCCCATGACTTCTTTACGGAATTCATCGGACCGTAAGATGGAAAGCAAGGTTTCAAAATGCTGGGGATTGATGTCCTGCGGTAAAATAACGAGATCATACCGTTCTTTTTGCAGTGGGATAAACTCAATGTTACGGACCTGCATAGCCGCCTTTTCCGTTCCGAGGCCGACGTCGGCTTCGCCTCTGGCGACACAACTGGCAACTGCCAGATGGCTTAATTCCTCACGGGAATATCCCTGGATGTTGCGGGAATCTATATTAAGCTTACGAAGTTTTTCATCTAAAAGCACTCTGGCACCGGCACCAAGGTTGCGATTGACGAAACGAATATCGGGCCGAGTCAAATCATGCCAGTCTTTGATGTTTTTAGGATTGCCGGGAGCGATATAAAAGCCTTCGACGCGGGAGACCAAATTGACAACACAGGCTTTTTGTCCCGGTAAGTAGCGGCGTACAAAAGGCACGTTATATTCATCGCTGTCGCCGTCCCAAAGATGAGTTGTGGCAATATTAGCGGTGCGGTTGTAAAGCGAAATTAAACCGCTGATACTGCCTACATAGCGCCGCAAAAACTGCACGCCGGGAATTTGTTTTTCAAGATGGCCCGATAGTACATCGAGGATAACATCTTGTCCACAAATAATAAGGCCCGGATAGTGGGCTGGGGCAGAATGATCGGCAGGTAAGCCCTCATGGCCGGTAAATAACTCGTTGCTGCGCGATTTTCGTTTATAGTTTTCAAGATCGGCGCTTTCGATACGCATGCTGCGTCCAATGCGGTAGGCCGGCAATTCGCCGCGCTTAATCAGACTATACACGGTAAATCTCGAAATATTAAGTATTTTTGCTACTTCCTCAGGCTTGTATAAATTGCTGGACATTCGTTATACCTCCACAAACTCATGAACATATAATACCATGCTTTTAAGCCTTTTCTCAACCTATGTCGAGCTATTTCCTGCTGTTTCTTTTTCGTAACCGGTAACGGATGTACATATTATCGTATCTTGTCAAAAATATACTAAAGAAGTGACAAGGTAAAATACTTGACAATGCCGTTGCCAGTCTGTATACTTAGAAAAGTGAAAAGCCGTTCTTCCTAAAGCATGAAGGGATCGTTTCAGTATGCTGGATAAAGTGCTGCGCATGGGATTTTTATATGATTTTTATGGCGCGTTGCTGACCGAAAAGCAGCGACAGTGTCTGGAAATGCATTACCTCAGCGATTTGTCGCTGGCGGAGATGGCTGAGCAGCTTGGCGTGACCCGGCAGGCGGTACATGATATTTTGCGACGGGCTGAGCAGCTTCTGGACGAATATGAGACTAAACTTAAGCTGTTTGAGCGGTTTCAGCACGAGCAGCAGACAATCAGTCAGGTGTACGGCCTGATCAGCAGTCTGTCGGATGAAGTGAAGCAGTTGGAGCCGGTAAATCGGTCGCTACATATATTGGAACTTTTATTGGATTACGGTAAGGAGGCATAGCATGGTTTTTGAAGGCTTAGCCGATAAACTACAGCAAACATTTAAAAAACTGCGCGGCCGGGGCAAACTGACCGAGGCGGATGTGAACGAAGCCATGCGCGAGGTCCGGATGGCGCTCCTGGAAGCGGACGTAAACTTTAAGGTAGTGAAAGAGTTTATTGCCAAAATCAAAGAGCGGGCTATTGGCCAGGAAGTCATGGGCAGCCTTACACCGGTGCAGCATGTCATAAAGATTGTCAACGATGAACTGACCGAGCTGATGGGCGGGACACAAAGCCGTATCGCCATCGCCTCCCGGCCGCCGACCATTGTGATGATGGTGGGCTTGCAGGGGGCCGGTAAAACGACGACGGTTGCCAAACTGGCTAATTTGCTGGTCAAGAAGCAAAGCAAGCGCCCATTGTTGGTTGCGGCGGATATTTACCGTCCGGCAGCCATCAAGCAATTGCAGGTGCTGGGTGAACAGCTTGATGTTCCGGTGTATGCCGCTGAACCGGGCACGAAACCCGTGGACATCGCTAAACAGGCACTGGAGTACGCCTTGGCCCATACTCGGGACATGGTGCTCATTGATACGGCCGGCCGGTTGCATATTAACGAAGAACTGATGCAAGAACTGAAAGATATCAAGCGCGAGGTCAAACCCCATGAAATCCTGCTGGTGGTTGATGCCATGACCGGTCAGGATGCCGTTACGGTGGCCGAGTCCTTCAACAATGAACTGGGCGTTGACGGTGTGATTCTGACCAAGCTTGACGGCGATGCCCGCGGCGGGGCAGCTTTATCAGTCCGGGCGGTGACCGGACGGCCGATTAAGTTTGCCGGCATGGGCGAAAAGCTGGATGCCTTGGAAACTTTCCATCCTGACCGGATGGCGTCCCGGATTCTCGGCATGGGCGATGTGTTGAGCCTGATCGAAAAAGCGCAGAGCGCCATTGATCTGGAGCAGGCTCAGGCAATGGAAAAGAAGCTGCGCAAGGAAGAATTCACGCTGGACGATTTTCTCGAGCAGCTGCAGCAGGTGCGCAAGCTCGGCTCCTTTGAGCAGATACTGAGCATGCTGCCCGGTATGGGGAATTTGAAAAAGCTGCAGGATATTGAGTTTGACGAAAAAGAACTGGTCCATGTAGAGGCGATTATCCGCTCGATGACCAAAAAGGAACGACGTTCGCCGGACATCATCAACGGCAGCCGCCGCAAGCGCATTGCCCTGGGCAGCGGGACGCGGGTACAGGATGTAAACCGGCTGCTAAAACAGTTTACCGAGGCGAGGAAGATGATGAAACGGTTTCAGGAAATGCAAAAGGGTGCAAAAAAGGGACTGGGCTTTAAGCTTCCCTTTATGCGCTAATATATGTATACAGTGAGTATCCAAGCTTCGGATACTCTATAAAGGAGGTGAATGGAAATGGCGGTTAAAATTCGTTTGAAACGTATGGGTGCTAAAAAGAACCCGTTCTATCGCGTTGTTGTGGCTGACTCTCGCTCGCCGCGTGATGGCCGGTTTATTGAAACTCTGGGACATTATGACTCTACGGTTGAACCGGCAGTCATTAAAGTGGATGAGGAAAAAGCAATTAGCTGGCTGCAACAGGGTGCTCAACCTACCGACACGGTAAAAAGCTTGTTCAAAGCGGTTGGCATCATGAAAAAATGGGATGAAATAAAGCGTGCTAAGAAAGAGGCTTGATAACTATGAAGGATCTCGTTGAAGTTATCGCCAAAGCTTTAGTGAAAAATCCGGAACAGGTTGCTGTGACGGAGTTGGCTGAAGCGACCGGCACTGTTTATGAACTCAGGGTAGCTCCGGAAGACATGGGTAAAGTCATTGGTAAACAGGGTCGCATAGCTAAAGCACTACGCACCGTAGTAAAAGCTGCTGCCACTCGCGAAAATAAAAAAGTAACAGTGGAAATTATTTAGAAAATAAATAATCAGGAGTTTTGTTGTGAAAGGTTCAACTGTCAAATGCTTTGGCAGATGGGCCTTTTGCAATAAAAGAGAGGCCTGTTCTGAGACTGGTTGTGGATTGTTTTAGAACAGGGCTAAAGAAAGGTGGATTAACGGAATGGAAAATATGAGCTTGAAATGCCCTGTCACGATCAAAGCCAAAGTAACGGAAACTCTCAAACAGCGTTTGGCAGCAGAAATTCAGGAAAATATTAAAAAAGTGGACATGGAATTGCAACAACTGGAGTTTCATGCCAAGCGGGCGCTGGCCGATCAGGCTAAGCAGGATATGCAGGGATTGACCGCCATTCGTCAGCAGATTGATGCGGAACGGCAAAAGCGTCTTGAATTTAAAAACCATATGATGGAAAAGCTAAAGGAAACGGCCCAATTGGAACTGGGGGCGGAAATTGCCCAAGGGACGTTGGAGAGAACCGTGTCAGTTGGCATCGGTGATGACTTGCATAAAATACTTGGTGAGGAAATCCTGATTGAAGACGGGATCGTTATCGCCTTCCGCAGGTAGGAAGAAAAAGCATGGCAGAAAAGTTGATTTCCATAGGAAAGATTACTGCCCCGCATGGTGTGCGGGGTGAAGTGCGTGTCATACCGGACACCGACTTTCCAGAGCGGTTTGAACAGATGAAGACCATCCGGCTGGATGACGGCAGTGTATGGCCGGTGCTTGGGGTCAAATACCATAAGCATTTTGTACTGCTTACCTTAAAAGGTATTGACAGCAAGAATGCTGCCGAGCCACTCCGCAACAAGGTGATTCAGGTTAGACCTGATGAATTGGTACCGTTGCCGGCGGGGCATTATTATCATTTTCAAATCATCGGTCTGGAGGTCTTCACGGAAGACGGGGAATTTCTGGGACGGGTAAAGGACATTATTACCACAGGCAGCAATGATGTGTATATCGCGGAGCAGGAAGGGCAGCGGCCGGTGCTGATTCCGGCATTGAAAAAGGTAGTGCTGGATATTGACCTGCCGGCCGGAAAAATGAAGGTGAAACTTCAGGAGTGGGAAACGGAAGCATGATGCGTATTGATATCATTTCCTTGTTTCCCGACATGTTTGCCGGACCTCTCGGGCACAGCATCATCAAGCGAGCCCGGGAAGCCGGGCTGCTGTCGGTGCAGGTGACCAATCCCCGTGATTTCGCTTTTGATAAACATCATATTGTTGATGATTATCCCTTTGGCGGCGGTGCCGGCATGGTGATGAAGCCCGATCCGGTTTTTCTGGCGGTTGAGAGCATTACGGCCGAGCGGGAACCGGATAAGTGCCGGGTTATTTTAATGTGCCCCGGCGGGCAGCCCTTCACCCAGCAAAAGGCCAGGGAACTGGCCGGATATGAGCAGCTTGTCTTTATCTGCGGCCATTATGAGGGCCTGGATGACCGGGTGCGTCAGCATCTGGCCGACGAAGCCGTATCCATCGGTGATTATGTACTGACCGGCGGTGAATTGCCGGCCATGGTCGTCGTGGATGCCGTAGCCCGTATGCTGCCCGGTGTATTGGGGGCCAGCGACGGGGCGGAACAGGATTCCTTTTACAGCGGGCTGCTCGAATATCCCCAGTATACCCGGCCCCGTGACTTTCGCGGCTGGTCGGTGCCTGACGTGCTGATTTCCGGTGACCATGCCAAAATAGCCAGATGGCGGCGGAAACAATCGTTGAAAAACACGCTGGAACGGCGCCCCGATCTGTTGGTGGATTTTCCGTTGAACGCGGAGGATGCCGTCTTGCTGGAGGAAATCAAGAAAGAACGGTCTGGAGGCTAGTGCACTAATGTCAAGGGTTTACTTAGGACTGGTTCATTATCCTATTTATAATAAAAATAATGATGTGGTGACAACGGCCATCACCAATTTTGATGTCCACGATATTGCCCGGACATCACGTACCTATCATATTGCCCGTTATTTCATCATTCACCCGGTGGAAAGCCAGGTCAAAATGGCCAGGGATATCGTAGAATACTGGCAGAACGGCTATGGCGGCGAGTATAATCCCGACCGACGGGAAGCCTTCAGTATTTTGGACATTGTGCCGGATATCCGGGCAGCCGTTGAGCAGATTACGGCTGCGGAAGGCAAAGCGCCGGTCATTGTAACTACCGATGCGCGCCAATTTTCCAATATGGTGTCGTATCGAAAGCTCCGGGCGCTGCTGCAGGAGGAGGAACAACCTTGTCTCTTATTGTTCGGGACAGGCTGGGGCATTGAAAAATCGGTAATGGAGCAGTTTGATTACATTCTGGAGCCTATTTACGGTCCCTGCGATTACAATCATCTGCCAGTGCGGGCGGCTGTGGCTATTATCCTTGACCGGTTGCTGGGCGAGGCCTGGTGGTCGTAATTAATACTTGAATATCCAGGCAATATATGATAAAATTATCGTCGTGTAAAACGGACGGTCCTCTGTCGCTTATTGGGCGGGTAAGAACGTCTAGTATAAGGAGGCACTATAAGTGAATATTATTCAGGCATTGGAACAAGAGCAACTTCGTAAGGACATTCCTACGTTCAGACCGGGAGACACCGTCCGCGCCCACGTAAAGGTAGTGGAAGGCAACCGTGAACGTATCCAGGTTTTTGAAGGTGTTGTTATCACCCGTCAGGGTGGCGGCGTACGTGAAACTTTCACGGTAAGACGTATTTCTTACGGTGTTGGCGTAGAACGTACTTTCCCGGTACATTCTCCCCGTTTGGAAAAAATCGAAGTCGTCCGCAGAGGTATTGTGCGCCGTGCTAAATTGTATTACCTGCGCAACCTTACCGGTAAAGCCGCACGTATTAGAGAAAGACGGTAGTAAACAGGGGACTGGCAGCAGTCCCTTTTCTCGCATGGCCGGAAATGTATTTTTTCGGTCATCAGTGGAAAGACTAAGGCTTCCGCCGGTGTCACACAGACTTGGCACAAGCCGGGTCTTTTCTTGCTTTTCGGGCTGTATAGAGACCGGCTTTATATCGAACACTAAGGTGGAGTTAGTACCTTGCGTCGCCTAAAATAGATAGTTCCCTTTTTCGGCCTGCGGTGTTTGCGTATGTTTGCGAGGCTACTTCGTTTTGCAGGACAAAAAATTCTTAAGCTTATCCGATGCTTTAAGTGACGCAGAGTATCCCCTTTACATAGAGAAGTGTTATCCGGTAGGAGGAATTCACCTTGAGTAATGCAAATCTAAAAAACGAAATAAAGGACTGGGTTATTTCCATCGTCATTGCCGTTGTGCTGGCATTTTTTATCCGGTATTTTATTGTAGAGCTGTATATGGTGGAAGGGCCTTCGATGCGACCCACGTTAATGAACGGGGAACGCCTGGTGGTCAATAAATTCATTTACCGTTTTAAAATGCCTGAATATGATGATGTTCTGGTCTTCCGCTATCCGCAGGATCCCAGCCGTGATTTTATCAAACGGGTCATTGCTGTGGCCGGTGATACAATTGAAATCAAGGAAGGCCGTGTGTTCCGCAACGGACAATTATTAAATGAGCCGTATATTTTGGAAAAGACTAAAGGCTCCTATCCGTTGGCTACCGTGCCTAGCGGAACCATCTTTGTTATGGGCGACAACCGGAATAATTCCGAGGACAGCCGGTTTAACGATGTTGGCTTTGTGCCGCTTAACTTGATTAAGGGCAAGGCCGTACTGGTATTTTGGCCCTTTGATCAGCTAAAAACTCTTCCTTAGTCAAGCGCCTGACTGTAAGCCGTATGAAAAAGCGTAAGCCGTTTAAAACTAGTACCGTACTGCCGCTGCAAATGGTTGTACCATCACCATCTGTCAGCGCGTCAGACGGACGGGGTTGAAACGGCTTTTTGTATACGGAGCCGGCCCAAGAGGGAGCCGGTGAATGAATCTGCATATTGTGAGTGATGTATATGGAAAATAGCAAGGATAACATGCGTATAAACTGGTTTCCCGGGCATATGGCCAAAGCTCAGCGTATGATGCGTGAACACGTAAAGCTGGTCGATGTCGTCATTGAACTGGTAGATGCCCGCATACCACTGAGCAGTGCCAATCCAGTGATTGCCGATATCATTGAGAACAAGCCGCGCGTCGTTGCGCTAAACAAGGCTGACCTGGCTGAAACGGCCTGGACCGAACGCTGGATAGAAACATTCCGCAGTCAAGGCCTGCAGGCAGTTGCCATTGATTCCATGACAGGTAAAGGAACCAAGTCCCTGATCAGTAAGGTGGAGCAGGGCGCCAGCGCGGCCATTGCCAAACTTGTTGACAAAGGAGTGCGGCCACGGGCTGTAAGAGCGATGATTCTGGGCATCCCCAACGTGGGAAAATCCTCCCTGATCAATCGCCTGCTGGGATCGGCCACTGTGCGTACAGCCGATAAGCCGGGCGTAACCAGGGGTAAACAATGGATTAAAGTCTCCAATAACCTGGAGCTTTTGGATACTCCCGGCGTACTTTGGCCGAAGATAGAGGACCCGTCAGTGGCCCTGCGGCTAGCCATTACCGGGGCTATTAACGACGAAGTATATGATTTGGAGCAGGTAATGGCCAAATTCTTAACCATGCTGCGGGAGGACTACAGCGAACGGCTGAGCGAGAGATATAAGTTGACGCTGCCTTTGCCGGAAGACAGCGAGGAATTGCTGCGTTTGATCGGCAGCAAGCGGGGTTGTTTGCGCAGCGGCGGCGTGGTCGATTGCGACAAGGCCCGCAAAATCATTCTGAACGAATTTCGCGGCGGCAAGCTGGGGCAGTTTACGCTGGACCGCCAATTGCCGGACCGGGAATAGATGAGGGGTGGGGAGGCTTGCTCGTTAAAGGGCAGCCTTCTTTATTTTTTGGCAGCGCCTGCAGGATTTTTCCTGGTCGGTGGAATATAAGTTAAAGAGAATAGATGCTCTGTGAACAATTGATTAGTTTGATTCAGTTGATATTGTTCGACGGACAAGGAGGAAATAAAATGGAACAAGAAGAGAAACAAGAGAAATGGCAGGAGAAACTGTTAAAAACCCGGTCGATCATTATTGCCGATGAGATCACGCAGGCTGTGGCGGAGAAAGTAACTGCCCAGCTCCTCATTTTGCAGGAAATGAGTGATGAGCCGATTAAATTATTTATTAACAGCCAGGGCGGTCATGTGGAGGCCGGTGATACCATCCATGATATGATTCGCTTTGTGACGCCGAGAGTCATTGTCATCGGTACCGGCTGGGTAGCCAGCGCCGGCATTACCATTTATCTGGCGGCGGCGAAAGAGGACCGCTACTCGCTGCCCAATACCCGCTATATGATTCACCAGCCGCTCGGCGGGGTACGCGGCCAGGCGACCGATATCAAAATAGAAGCCGATGAAATTATCAAGATGCGCCGCCGCATCAACCGTTTGATTAGCGAAGGTACCGGACAGCCGCTGGCCAAGGTGGAGCAGGATACGCAGCGCAATTATTGGCTGGATGCGGCAGAGGCAAAAGCCTACGGTATTGTAAGCCGTATTATCGCCGAGTATAAGGAAATAGAGTAAGTGCTATAGGTCACAGCCGGTCAATGGCTGTGACCTTTTTTGTTGGGCAAGGAAGGGGCTGTTTTCTGGCGGAGAAAGGAATTTGTCTTTAACAGCAAGAATATAGCAAAAACGGAAAAATATTTTAAGGTGTGTGGACAATGAATACTCGTGCCACACGCCCAGGACTGGTGGGATTTTTTTGCGTACGGCTAACATGACGGTTGCGGAAATCACGGAATTGCTGAATCAGGCGGAACTGCCGGAGACTATCCTGGCGGAGCTACATACGGACCGGCGTGTTTCGGTCATACGATTATTGGAGAAATGGCAAAAAAGAAAAGCAAGCCTGACCAGGGAAGCGGCCCGCCTGCAGCAGCTTTTTCTGCCGGAACAGGAATTTCGCCGTCAAGGCTATGAATGCATTGTCGGTGTCGATGAAGCAGGGCGGGGGCCGCTGGCCGGTCCGTTGGTGGTCGGTGCGGCAATTCTGCCGTTTGGCTGTAAACTTCCTTCGTTGAACGATTCGAAAAAACTATCGGCGGCGCAAAGGGCCGTATTATATGATGAGATTAAGAAGAAAGCGTTGTCTACCAAGACGGTCATTGTCGAAGTGGCGGACATTGACCGGTTGAATATTTATCAGGCTACTGTGCAGGCCATGTATCAGGCGATTAAGACCATTGGACTGAAACCGCAGGCCGCTTTGATTGATGCCGTGCCATTGCCGGAACTGCCGATTCCGGCCAATTCATTGATTGGCGGAGACGGACTGAGTGCATCCATTGCGGCAGCCTCTATTCTGGCCAAGGTAGAACGGGACAGGCTGATGGAAGAATTGGCGCTGCTTTATCCGCAATACGGTTTTCAAAATCATAAGGGTTATGGGACCAGAGAACATTTAAAAGCATTGGCAGAATATGGACCTTGCCCGATTCACCGGACCAGCTTTGAACCGATTAAATCATGGGGAGGCAGACAGGATGCGAGTTAGTAATCTTTTACCGGGACAGCTTCCGGCACCGGCTGAGCTGGAAGGACAGGCTAACGTGTCTGCGACGGCTCAGCCTCAAGCTCAGGCCGAAACCAATACACCGGGACTGCAGATTCAGCTTTTGATCCATGAAGCATTGGAAACGCTGCTAAGTAATTTGGGCGGAACGGTTGAAAACAGTCAGTTGCTGCTGGCTTCGCTGCCTGACAGTTTGCAGCAGGAGGTGCGGCAAATTTTGCAGCAGGCAACGCCCGATACCGGCGCTATTTCCCGGGGAATGTCTACCCTGGTACAACTACCAAAAAATCTGGCCGAACAACTACAAAATATAGTGCAAACTCTGCAGGGAACACTTTATCTGGAAGAACAGCTTACTCCGGATATATGGAATACGCTGTCGGAAAAGGCCGAGACGGTTCTTGCCATGATACGGCAGAATCCATCGCGGCTGCCGACTCAGACGGCACCGGTGGCAGAACCGCCGGCAGCAGCGAAGGATAGCTTCCCTGCTCAATCCGCTATGCAGAATCAACCGGTAGAACCCAATAATACGCTGGAAACGGGGATTTTTCGTCAGCCGGTACAGCAGTCTCTGCCGGAGAGTGCGGCAAAGCCCGTTTTGCTTGTACTGGAAAGCGGACAGGAACCACAACAGGCTGCCAAGTTGGCGACAACGGCTGAACCCAACAAGCAATCAACAACAGCGGTGCCATTGGATGAGGCAAACCGTCCCTTAGTACCGCCGACCAGCAAACCGGTGACCGACTGGCCGGCCAAGGCCTGGCAGGTATTGGCTAACAATGGGCAGGACCGGGAATCGGTGTCGGCAGCCGTTCGACAATTGGCCGCCGAATTTCAGGATTTACCTGTTAAGGAGCAGGTGGCAGGTAAACAGATATTGTTGACGCTGCTTAACCAGCCGGCGGGGGACGCGGGGGAAGATATTCAATCCCTTTTACTGGCAGTAAAACGACTGCAGGCGGAAATTTCCCGGACAAGTGGAGGTGGCCGCACCGTGCTGCCGGAGCCGATGGCTGGAGAAAAGGCAGGAAGAGCGCCTCTAGCGACTATCGCTGTACCGGTCGGTCTCCCTGCCACTCAGGAAGCCGAGGCATGGACGACGGCTACGGTGGTCAAAATGGCTAAAGGAGTATTAGACGGCGGCGAAATTCCCAAGGAACTTCCTTCTGTGCGTCTGGAAACACTGGATGTAACGGCAACGGAACGTCAGGAACTGCAGAAAGCTGTTAACTACTTGCAGGATTTTCTGCCGCAAACCGTTAGACAGGCGGCTGTGGCGCATAATCTGCCGGAACTGCCCGACCTATGGCTGATGTTTAAATTTTCCGAGGCCTCCAAATGGAAGGAACTGCCGACGGAGACTCTCCAGAAAGCCATTCGTACCATTCAGGAGCTGTCAGCCACCGTGCAGGATTCACAGGCTGCTCTGCCGGAAAAAACAAATACTGCCAATACCATGTCCTTTACTATGCCCATCTATTTTGGCGACGGCAGTACCGTTTATCCGGCTTATGTTCGTATCTATCATGAACGCCAGGGGACGGGTGCCTATAAACGGGAGGCACAACCGGAGACCTGGTTGCGCATTTTCTTTGATACCAACCGTCTGGGCCGGGTGGACGCCATGTTTCATTTATATCAGGGCAATCTGTTGAGCGTGCGTACCGAATTTGCCAACGATGAGGCGGCGACTGCTTTTCGCGATATTGTTGTCCAGGTGCGCAGCGCGTTGGGAGAACTGCCGCTGACGCTGACTGATTTTAGTGTACGCATTATACCGGGGGAGACAGCATGAGCGAACAGAAAGAAGAACGCAAACAGGCGGTTGCCATTCAGTATGACCGGGAGGCAGATAGTGCTCCTAGGGTTGTAGCCAAAGGAAAAGGTTTGGTGGCCGAGCAAATTATAGCCGTAGCCCAAAGCCAGGCGGTACCCCTATATAAAAATAAGGCGCTATCCAATATGCTGATGGCCGTGGAACTGGACCGGGAAATTCCGCCGGCACTATATAAAGCGGTGGCGGAGGTTCTGGCCTATATTTATCGTTTGGATCAGAATTTTAGCCGAAGAAATGGCTAAGTAGGGCAGCAGTGAAAGGCAGAGGTGCTGGGATGAATCATATAGCCTTGGGTGAAAAGGGAGAGGCGGCGGCAGTCGAGTATTTGCGCCGCCATGGTTATGCTGTCCTGCAGCAAAAATACCGGGCCAGGACGGGTGAAATTGATATTATCGCTAAAAAGGACGGTGTACTGGTTTTTGTCGAGGTAAAAACCAGGCGCAGCACGCGGTACGGGCTGCCGGCCGAAGCGGTAACCTATCGGAAACAGCAAAAAATCATCCAAACAGCGCTGTGTTATTTGGCTCAAACCCAGCAGCCGGATGCGCCCTGTCGAATTGATGTCATTGAGGTATATGAAGCTGACGGACGGATTAATCACCTTGTTAATGCTTTTGGGCGGCAATAGTGCGGAACCGATTGCCCCGGACGTAACCAGGCTGTTGCTGGAATGGAAATGAGGCCGATGGAGGTAGAATATGTTTGCGCAGACATTCGGAGCCACCACGTTTGGGTTAGATGGCATTGCTATTCATGTGGAAGTGGATATTACCAATGGGCTGCCGGGAATGGAAATTGTCGGACTGCCTGATGCGGCTGTACGTGAATCACGGGAACGGGTCAGGGCGGCCATCAAGAATTCCGGTTTCGAGTTTCCGGCCCAGCGGATTACCATTAATCTGGCTCCGGCCGATATCAAAAAGGACAGTTCCGGCTTGGATTTGCCGATTGCGATTGGCATTTTGGCAGCCAGCGGCCAGATCGGAGAGAATTGCCGGCGCTGCCTGTTTGTGAGCGAACTGTCACTGGAAGGCAAGCTGCGTGCCGTATCAGGAGTATTGCCGATGGCTATGGCTGCGGCCGAGCAGGGCATCACCCAGTTGGTTGTCGCCAGGGAAAATGCCGGCGAGGCCTTACTGGTTGATGGCCTGACCGTGTATGCGCCGGACAAACTGACCGAAGTGGTTTGGCATTTGCAGGAAAGACGGGCTTTAACACCGCAGCAAAAACGGGCGGAAGCCGCTGGTTTGCCTATTTGGGGAGATGATTTTTCCGAAGTACAGGGTCAGGTAGTTGCCAAACGGGCGGTGGAGATCGCCGCCGCCGGTGGGCATAACCTGCTGCTTAGCGGATCGCCCGGTTCAGGAAAAACTATGCTGGCCCGGCGGGTGCCTGGGATTTTGCCGGCTATGTCCGACCAGGAGGCCTTGGAAGTCACCAAGATTTACAGTATTGCCGGCTTGCTATCGGCTAACACCGGTTTGGTTTCCGTACGTCCATTCAGGAGTCCCCATCATACCATATCTGATGCCGGTATGATCGGCGGCGGCAGAATCCCCAAACCAGGTGAGGTAACCTTAAGCCACCACGGAGTGCTGTTTTTGGACGAACTGCCGGAATTTCCCCGCGGCGTGCTGGAAGTGCTGCGCCAGCCGTTGGAAGACGGACACGTAACCATTTCCCGCGTGCAGGCTTCCTCCTCTTACCCTGCCCGATTCATGCTCATCGCTGCGATGAATCCCTGCCCGTGCGGCTTCGCTGGTGATGGTCTGCAGACCTGCACCTGTACGCCGGCCGATATACGGCGGTATGTGAAAAAAATATCCGGCCCTTTGCTTGACCGGATTGACATTCATGTTCATGTGCCACGGCTGGAATATAGTGAGATTGCGGCAACCGTACCGGCGGAGACTTCGGCTGCCATCCGGGCCCGAGTAGCAGCCGTGCGGAACCTGCAGCGGGAACGGCTGGGGCAATACGGTCTATTCTGTAACGCCCAGATGGGACACAAATATCTAAAGAAGTTCTGCCCCCTGACGAAGGAGGCACAGGAACTGCTGAAACAAGCCTTCACTAAAATGAACCTGAGCGGCCGGGGCTACGACAGGATTATCAAGGTCTCCCGCACAATCGCCGACCTGGCAGGAGAACAAATCATCACCGGACAGCATGTGGCCGAAGCTATACAATTTAGAAATAATGCGCAGAAGTTTGATTGATAAGCAAAAGGTATAGCAATTGGTATTAAAATGCCTTGCAGAATAAAGAAGTTGTTAAGGCTAAGAAATAAAAAAAAGCTCTCGCAAAAACGGGAGCTTTTTTATCATTTAATGAATATCACGCGGTGTAAATAGTAAAAAAAGTTGTCAAATAAGGAACGTCCCTTAGTGTCTCTAAAAAGATGGTAATTTTCACTATGGTTGGTATTATGCAGATAGGGTTTGGAGCATCAGTTATGGAAGCTTCTCCGTTACATGACTACTATCCACCGGTTCAGTCGTATGATGAACATAATAGGGACCATATGGAAAGAGAGCGCCATGAACGTATGGAACGGGAAAGACATGAACGTGAACGAGTTGAAAATGAACGTCATGAGCGTGAAATGAGGCGGCGGGATCATGAGAGCCGTAGGGAATGGCGTGAACGTCAGCGTATTGAGAATGAACGTCACGATGAAGCCATGAGAAGAATAGCCCATGATTTTGTAGATATTACTTTCGATAGATAGGATTGTGCAAGCCCATAGGCCAAGCTTGCTTTACGGAATAAATATTACATACATCTTCTGTTGACACCCTACTCGGTTTGAGTAGGGTATTTTTGTCTGGGTGTGTTAGCTATTTATTCTGGTTATCGCCAGAGTGGAGGGTTTTGTCTGGTGGTTTCGTTTGTCGGGCTTTTTTAGGCCTATATATAAGCATGGTTTTATGTACGGATAAAAAATTGAAGAGGTAATTTCAGTAGTTTAAAAATAACTAGCTACTGAATGTATACCAGTGAGAGCCGACGTACAGGAAACACACAGCGAAACATAAGAGTTCCTTGGCTATGGCGGTTTTTAAATTAATTATTTGGAGGAATGTGAAATGGCTACAGTAGGACAATCATTAACTGCACCGGAGAGTGGATGGCAAAGATTTGGATCTTCTGAGTCAAGGTTTATTTATAATGGAACATGGAGCACTGATGTCAATGTACTTTATTATAATGGTTCCCAGCAAGGAACAACTGAACTAAATGCAAGTATAGTTTTCAAATTTACTGGGACTAAGCTTCGCATTATTACAGATGCTTACCCAGATCATTCAACTGATGTTCAAATTGAAATGGATGGTGAGGCTAGCCATATTTCTTTAAATGCAGCGAAAAATTTTCAAAGGCTTTCTTTTGAAAAAGTCGGGTTATCTTTACAATCACATCGTGTCGTTATAACTAATTTAACCAATAAAGGACTTGGTTTTAGCGCTATCGATATTGATGATACTGGATATCTTGAAACAGTTATACAACCTACTATCCTAAAGGCTGATTCGGGTGATTCTCAAGTAACCCTTAACTGGGATGTCGTCACCGGTGCAAATGGCTATAATGTGAAGCGTTCCCTTACAGCCGGCGGCCCCTATGAGACGATTGCGACTAGCGTACCAGGTACCTCGTATGTAGATACTAACGTGGTAAATGGCACGACCTACTATTACGTGGTGACCGGTGTAAATGCAGACGGAGAAAGTGCTAACTCTAATGAGGCATCGGCTACTCCACAGGCATTAGGAAAGGTGCTTCTTCTGATTGAACTAACAGACGGCCTACAAAAGGAATATGAATTAACAAAGAGTGAATTGGATACTTTCGTTAATTGGTACAATAACCGATCTATCAGTGCAGGGCAGCCTTATTATATCTTTGATAAGAGCTTTAATCTAGGCCCCTTTGATAGCCGCGAAGATTACCTGGTATTTGATAAAATCCAAAACTTTGAAGTAATGACGTTCATAAAGCAATAAGATAATAGAAATTGGAGAGATGAACTATGGCGACAATTGGACAATCGTTAACTGCGCCTGAGGCAGGATGGAAAAGATTTGATGATAGTAATACAAATATCACCTACACATCAGGTTGGGGTAAATATTATTACTCTAGCGCATATCAAGGATCGGCAGCAAGGCTGGGAGCAACAGGATATAATGATATAAAATTTAACTTTACTGGAACAAAGCTTCGTATTATAGGCTGTACTAATAGTATGAGAACTTCTTCTATAAATGTATTAGTAGATGGTATCTTAGCTAAAAATTATAGTCAAATATCACCATTAGCAGTGAACCAGACACTTGATGTTGATATACAAAATTTAAGTAATACGGAACACTATGTTCAAATCATTCCCCAAAATACGACAACCACTACAGACTATTACTTTGATGCGGTTGATATTGATGAAAATGGTGAACTCCGGCCATATAACCCTAAAATTACCTCAGCTCCTACCAACCTAACCGCCACTCCTGGAGATGCCCAAGTAACTCTCAATTGGGATGTAGTCATCGACGCGATTGGCTATAATATTAAGCGTTCGACTACAGCAGAAGGACCCTACACGACAACGGTGGCAAGTAATGTATCTGGTACCTCATATGTAGATACCAATGTGGTGAATGGCACAATTTACTATTATGTGGTTACCGCTGTTAACACAGATGGTGAGAGCGCCAATTCTAATGAAGCATCTGCTACGCCACAATCGTTAGGAAAAGTGCTTCTTCTAATTGAACTAACAGACGGCCTACAAAAGGAATATGAATTAACAAAGAGTGAATTGGATACTTTCGTTAATTGGTACAATAACCGGTCTACCGGTGCAGGGCAGCCTTATTATATCTTTGATAAGAGCTTTAATCTAGGCCCCTTTGATAGCCTCGAAGATTACCTGGCATTTGATAAAATCCAAAACTTTGAAGTAATGAAATTTACAAAACAATAAAACAATCAATTTGGAGGGGTTAAAATGGCCTATGAATTAGATCAATATACGGTGTCTTTATTGCATTTTGAGGATGGGATTAAGGATGAGACAGGAAAGGTATGGACGGCGCAAAATGGTGCAACTATAAGCTCGGATAAATTAAAATTTGGGGGAGCTTCACTTTTGCTTAATGGAACTAATCAATATTTAACAGTTCCTAATAGTTCGGATTTTGATTTTGGTTCGGGGGACTTTACCATTGATTGGTGGGAGTATAGAACTGCAATTACTAACACTAACGAACCAGTGTTTGCTCGTAACTGTGATACGGCTTTTCAAGCATTTTTAGTCGGTGTTTGTTCTACTCTTGGGCCAACTATGATAAGTTGTCATTTATCAAGTAATAATTCTTCATGGGACATTGCAAGTGGAAAACTTATGGGGAAGGTTATTTTAAACCAATGGACACATTATGCTCTTTGTAGAAAGGCTTCTACATTCTATACTTTTCAAAACGGCATGCTGCAAGAAACATGGTCTTCATCGGCAAGTTTAGCTCCTAGCAGTGGGACACCGGGAATCGGAAAGTACCCATATATAGGCTATTTCCATGGATATATCGATGAATTCCGAGTGTCTAAAGGCATTGCCCGGTGGACAGCGGATTTCACACCTCCGGGAACTGCCGTCTTACCCAATGTGCCAACCAATCTAACCGCCACCCCTGGTGATAGCCAAGTAACTCTCAACTGGGAGGCCATCACCGGTGCAACCGGCTATAATTTAAAACGGTCTACAACAGCAGGTGGTCCATACGAGACAATCGCAACTAACGTAGCTGGCACTTCATGTGTAGATACTAATGTGGTAAATGGCACGACTTATTATTACGTGGTTACCGCTATAAATGCAGACGGAGAAAGTGCCAATTCGAATGAGGCTTTGGCTACTCCGCAGGCAGAAGAAAACCCTCCTTCTTCCGGTAAAGCCTTATTGCGTGTCACTATGATTGATTCCAGTGAGCGGGAGTATAGGCTGGATAGGACGGAAATTGATGGATTTGTTAATTGGTACATTCGTACTATTGGTACAGGTATTTCATGCTACTCAGTAAATGATATTGTTGATGGCAGCAAGGAATACTTAGCCTTTGAAAAGATCATTAGCTTTAAGGTAATTCCGCTGCCGGCAGAGTAAAGTTAATCCCTCCATTCTGGTTGATCGCCAGGATGGAGGGATTTTCGTTTATACATATAAAAAATTAGAGTTTCATATACGGATAAAGAATGAAAGGTAATTTAGTGGTTTAAAAATAGCGGACTACTGAATGTATACCAGTGAGAGCTGACATACAGGAAACACACAGTGAAACAGAAGCGTTCCTCGGCCATGTTGGCTTTTAAAATAATAAATTGGAGGAATGTGAAATGGCAACAGTAGGGCAGGCTTAACAGCACCAGAGGTTGGGTGGAAGAGGTATGACGATAGCGATTTGAACGTTTTATACTCAGATTCTCCTGGATGGGTAAAAGTAGGAAATCCAGCTAATTATGGCGGTGGCTGTCATCAAGCTATTGGATTGGGGACAGGCTCATATGCTCAGTTTAATTTTTTAGGTACAAAACTTCGCTTGATAAGTACAATACACACCTTATATTCAAAAGATACAACCATAACTATTGATGGAGAAACATATTCTTTTAATATTAATGGAAGTACTTTGAATCAGGCATTAGTATTCGAAATTATGGGATTATCCGAAAGGGAACATTCGGTTTTTATTAAACAAAATGCACCTGCTGTACAAACTGGTGTGGGATTAGTTATAGATGCTATTGATATCGATGAAACTGGCGAATTAAAACCATATAATCCTATTCTTATTTCAGCTCCTATCAATCTAACTGCAATCCACGGCGATTCCCAAGTAACTCTTAACTGGGATGCCGTCACCGATGCAACCGGCTACAATGTAAAACGCTCCTTTACAGCAGGCGGCCAATACGAAACAATTGCTAACGCATCAGGTACTTCGTATGTAGATACCAATGTGGTAAATGGCACGACCTATTATTACGTGGTTACCGCTGTTAATGCAGATGGTGAAAGTGCTAACTCGAATGAGGCTTCGGCTACTCCTCAGGCAGCATCGGTAGAAGAGGGGCAGGGGCTACTCAGGGTTACTATGATTGAACTCCATTGAGCGGGAATACAAGTTGTCTATGAGTGAGATCAATGCTTTTATCAGTTGGTTTGACCGTACTGTCGGAACAGGAACGACAGTGTATATGCTCGATAAACTTACGCCAAACAGTAAGGAGTACTTGGCGTTTGAGAAGATTATCAGTTTTGAAGTAACGACTTTAGATTAATAGATGGGAGAGATGAATTATGGCGACAGTAGGACAGCAGTTAACAGCACCGGAGACGGGGTGGAAAAGGTACGATGATACTGATTCGAATATTACATGCGAGGGTGGAAGTCAAGGTTCAAAAGGCGCATGTTATAATGGAACATTTCATGAAGGCCCGATGGTAGTACGTTTCTGTATTAAAGACACAACTCGCTTAAGGTACATTGGATGTATTGGGGTTAGCACCTTGTATACTACAAAAGGTATTGTAAAGATTGATGGTGTTCAAGTTGCTTCATTTATACAAATTGCTGGTGATAAAAACCAAGTTATTAATGCAGAAATAACTGGGATGACCCAAAGTATACACCATGTAGAAATAAGTTGTTCTGATGGCAAATGGATTCAAATTGATGCAATTGATATTGATGAGAATGGCGTACTATTGCCGTATGACACAATTTCAGTTCCTACGAACCTACTCGCAACCGCCGGTAATTCGCAAATGACTCTTTCATGGACTGCAGTGGCCAATGCTTCCGGCTATAATGTTAAGCGTTCGACTACGGCAGATGGTCCTTATACAACAATTGCCAGCAATGTAGCTACAAACAACTATACGGATACTACGGCAACCAATGGTACGACATACTATTATGTTGTAACGGCACTAGGAGGCACTAGTGAGAGCGTAAATTCCAATGAAGTCTCTGCTACTCCCGGAGCGCCTGAAAACGCTTTGCTTCGCGTTACTGTGATTGACTCAAGTGACCATGATTATCAGCTATCCTTGTCTGAAATCAACAGTTTTATTAACTGGTTTATGAACCATACAAACTCTGATACTGCTGGATATATGCTTAATAAAAAAGTTGGGACCCAGGTTAACAAAGAGTACCTGGCTTTTGATAAGATCATCAGCTTTGAAGTGATCCCACTGCCGGCAGGGTAAAGTTAATCCCTCCATTCTGGTTGTCACCAGGGTGGAGGGATTATTTTCAGTTGGCACAATAGATACTCGAATTATAATCTGAGTATCTAATACCTGATGCTTAATTAGTTAGTTGACTTTCAGCCGTGGACTAATGTGACTATCATATTAGCGATGTGACGATCCATGCCCGGTGACATTTGTTGAGATCTGGTGTTATAAATGAGCTTATTCGCATATATTTATCCACGTGGGGTGAACTCGATGAAGGTGTTTTGTATCGTAAAAGTTCATTTGATTTATTATATATTGCTAATATTATTGATGGTAAGTTCAACATATGCGTTTGAGGAGAAGAACGGAAATAAGTTGTCTAACAAGGTTATCGTTGTAGATGCTGGCCATGGGGGGATAGACTCAGGAGCTACCCGGCCGGGCGTAGATGAAAAAGATATCAATTTGGCAGTAGCCCTCCAGCTTAAAAATATACTCAATCAAAAAGGTGCTAAAGTTATAATGTCCCGCCAAACAGATATAGAACTTAGCAATGAGTGTGATAATGAAAAAGTTAGAGGGCGATATCATCGTGATTTAATGGCAAGAGTGGAAATGGTTGAAGAATCTGATGCAGATCTATTTGTTAGCCTTCACGCAAATGCTGTAAGAAACGATAAGAAGCGTGGTGCAGAAGTCTTTTATTATAATAAATCTGAAGCAGGGAAAACATTGGCAAATTTAATACAAACTGAATTGTGCAACGTAACGGGAATAAGTTGCTCTGTACAAAACGCGGACTATTTCGTGCTTCGGCGTAACAAAATTCCTGCTGTATTAATTGAATTAGGTTATATTACAAATACAGAAGAACGACAATTGCTATTAGCACCCGATTATCAACAAAAGTTAGCTAGAGCAATTGCTGAAGGAATTTGTAAGTTTTATTAGCCAGCTTTGAAACAAGTACAAAGTTTCTATGCCAAAAGACTAGAACTACTTATTATTTGTGAATTGATTGGTCGCTGAATAAGCCTTTGATATTATGGTAAAAAATCCCCTTTTGGGCTTAGAAGTAGTAGAGGAGTTTTTCAATTAGGATATAGTTTACAGATTTTTGAGAATACTAACAACAGGAGGTGAGGATAATGATTTGGCTTTTAGTTGTTGGTATAATATCTGGTTGGTTAGCTGGAAAAATTTCACGTGGTGGTGGATTTGGACTATGGGGTGATCTCGTAACAGGTATTATAGGCGCATATATAGGCGGATTTTTATTTCGCTTTATGGGATTTTACCCCAATAGTATAATCGGTGCAATTATAGCAAGTACTATAGGAGCTATTATATTTCTATGGATTATACGCCTATTTCATCCTTTGTCGCCTGCGGCTCAAAAGAAAAACGATTAATCCTACTCATTATTGCCCGGCAGCCTCGGCTGCCGGCTTTTATTTTTCCAAAACTTCCCGGTATACAAAACATATGTTCTGTCATATACTTAAACCAAACAAATGTTTGGTGGTGAAATGATGAATCTATGTGTTTCTGGTATCTCAAAGGATTCAGATTGTATCATTGTTACCCTATGTAGTCGCCAGTGCCCTGATTATGAACTGATTGATGCAGCCGCCATACTTCTTTTAGCTGTAGACACTGGGGTGAAAACCGTACGCTGTGTCGGTGATGCTATTATTCAGAGAAAGGCTATCGCCCAATTGGCGGCCGCCTTGAAGTCTCTGGGAATCGCAGTCGCTATTGATGAACTGCAACCCATGGGCAAGCGCGGTAAATATTTGAAAGCTCTGCTTACATATGCGAAGTGCGGCTGAGGAAGTGCACAAATTCTTCATGAGATGGCAGGTGAGATTATTGGCAAAAACATTTGTAACAGTCACCGCTGTACATAATCCGGATGGCTCCGCCAAGCCTTTGGCTATTCATTGGACAGATGGCCGTACATTTGAGATTGACCGTATTTTAGATGCAAGGCAAGCTGCATCATTGAAAGGCGGCGGTTGGGGTATGCGGTACACCTGTCGTATCGGAGGGAAGCAATTTTTCCTTTTTGATGAAGAAGGACGCTGGTTTGTAGAAAAGTGATGGGAGGATGTGACTTGGATAACAAAGAAATAGACTCGGCGGTAATGGAACTTTTCAGTAAACCGTTTATCAAGGGCTTTCGGACTGGCGCCATTGTAGAGAGAACCGGTCTGAATGAAATGGTAATAATGGAGCGACTGGATGAACTTGTTGACGAAGGGCGCTTGGTTCGTGAGTGGGAATTAATCTGCAATAACTGTAGTAATCTAATGGCTAAATATCCTGAAAAGCCAATACAGCTTGATACAGCGCGTTGCCAGCGGTGCCAAACGGAACCTTTTCTAAGTTCGGACGACTTACATAAATCTTACTTCCGGGCAAATAAATAAAATAATCCGCTTCGGCTTAGGTCGGTCGGGTTATTTTTATATCTGACATGATTAGACATAAAATCCACATGTGGCTTGTACAATCTTATATAAAACATGAACGGAGTGAGTCGCATGAAGCATGAGTTTAAAAGTGGTTGTCCTAATGGTATTATTCTTGTTAGTCTTACTTACGAGTGCTTGCTGGGCGGAGGAGAATCCTTTCGCGAATGTTGCCGAGCCTAAAGACGTTATAGACAAGGCTTTCGCTGGAAGAAAGCTAGATCCGCTAGAAGGTATGGGTTAAAGATCCAGGAAGGCTTATTACTATAGTAAAATTTTTTACTATATAATCTCATAGTCTAAAACAGTGACAATTTGCAGAAAACCCCTTAGAAGAAATAGCACCCCTGGTGAACCTGCTGTGAAAGAGAAGAGATATTGACAGGGGGTTTATAGATTTCTGTTGGCCTCTTAGTAGTAGCTGCAATATTTACTCTGCGCCTGCAATATTCTTCTTATAAAATATTTAGAAATTCTTTAACTAATTCAACTTATGCGACATAAGATGTAAAGGATAATGTTATTTGAGTAATCATAGGAGGTGCGCTATGCGTTTTTATGGCAACGGAGGTTGGGGCAGTGGAAGTTGGATCATTATCATTATTATCATTATTTTGCTTTTTTGGACTGTCGGTGATAACGGTATAAACTAGCAAATCATGAGCTTTCCAAAACCCTACAAAGCCATTCCCAGTTTCTTGCCCTGGACGTGGGTCTGGGGCTTTTTCTTTCATATCTTAAGCGAATAGATGTCCGCTTTCTTTTGGAATAGGCGGGAATTGCTAATTTTGATTTTTGCGAATCAGTTTATAATACTCTACCAATAGGGCATCAAGTTCCTGGCTTACTTTTATGACTTCTGAATCATTAAGCTGTTTACTGTTAGCTAGGTCATTTAGTTTCTTACGTAGTTCTTCAATCATTTCTTTAAGTTCATATAAGCTCAACATGCTTTTTTTAAAAGTATCGGAAGCCAAAGCGTTTTTGCTGTTATATTTCCATTCAAGATATTTCTTAAATAGAGTAAGCTCTTGAAGCGCTGGCGCAGGGAGAACGTTAGTTTCTCTAAAGAAGTCCTCCAGAGTAATTCCAAGACCTTCGCATATTTTTTCGATAGTATTAACCTGGGCTGTTGAACTATTTCCTGAAATAATGTTTTGAAGGGTAGACTGAGTTAGGCCGGAACGATCCGCAAGATTGTTCACGGTAATTCTGAAAGTGTTGCAAAAATATAGGATACGTTTTGATAGATTCATCTGTGGCCTCCCGATAATTGTCATATTTGCCACAAATTATACTTTTTGATTCTAAAATCTTCCAATGTCGTAAGGTTTATTTTTTACTCTTGTAAGGTTAATAGCCTAATCATACCTAAATTATAAATACCTACTTTCTTTGTCAGCGGAGGATTAATATTAATTCTGTAGAATTTTAAAAAGGAATTTAGTCTAGATATGATATCCTTACTGGACTGGGCGGATTCTGCTACGTTCTTGTTTGCGAATGGCTCTTATATTGAAGCCGCTTATTGTAGTGAATTCTTCAATGGTTTCCGAAGCCATATAATTTATAAATGACACACAGGTCGATGGATAAGCGAAAGGGATAGCAGTTGCTATCCCTTTCGCACTATATTAACGTTAAAGTCCATCAGCAAGCCCTATGGAACTATTTACTTTGGTTTTTTTACTGGCCCGGGTAACCGTAATGTCGCGGAACTGGACGAGGTTGCAGTTCCTGGCTAAAGCTGCTCGGCTAAAAGGCCAGGACAGTTAATTTAATTCACCTTTGAGGGAAAATAAAATTAAAATAATAAAAAGAGAGGTGGAAAGAAAATGATCCAAGGTGTTGATGTAAGCGTGCACAATGGAGCGGTAGATTGGCAAGCGGTGAAGGATGCTGGTATTCAGTTTACTATGATACGCAGCTCTTATGGTAAGAACTCGAAGGACAGTATGTTTGCACAGAATGTAGCAGGAGCGAAAGCAGTAGGTCTACAGGTTGGTGCCTATCATTATTCTTACGCGCTGAACAAAGATGATGCTATCCAGGAGGCGATTAACTGCCGGAGCGTGATCGACAGCACCGGCCAGCTACTGGAACTTCCCGTGTTTTTTGATATGGAGGATGCGGACGGCTATAAACAGCGAAATGGGTTTGCCTTTGATCCAACTGAGATTACAGCAATATGCAAAACGTTTTTGGACAATATCGGCCTGGATTGTGGTGTGTATGCATCTTGCTTCTGGTTTTGCAATTACATCGATTGGCGAAGCTTAGGCTGTGCCATATGGAATGCTCAGTGGGGAAGTGCGGATGATTTGCAAGGGTTCATGTGGCAATATACCGACAGTCTGGATATCAAAGGAAATTCGTTTGACGGCAACATTAAATATTAAAGGAATGTATTATTTATAGTAAATGACTGTTTGTCATTAGATAAAGGTTGTTAATATTTTATACATGGCGGTCATGTGGTTATAATTGTTTCTGAACATGCCCCCTTGTTTATCAGAAACTTAGTGAAAAAGAAGAAGCAATTAACCTCTAAAACAATATACTTTTTTTAAATTTCTTTTTAGGGATTAAAGAATATAAAAGATCTTCGAAATCTTTGTTGCTTTTCGAAGTGAACCAAATTTGGGGTAAAAGAAGCGCTTGTTTTCGGCTTAAGAAAATAGCAAAGCAATTTCTTGAAACAGTAACTTTATATACTTTATCCCAGGGAACCATACTGGAGCCGCTTTCAAAGCTAACCTGGACACCTGTTTTTAAAAACTCATAAGTAGCTTCTTGTTGCATTAATTGATTTGATAGATAATTTCTTTTAGCAATGTGCCTCATTCCCCAATAATAACCGCAGGCTAAGGCTATGACAAGGCTTGAAAATAGCCATATGCTTTCTTGCTTTAGCACAGATGAAACAATGATTAGCATGAGCAGGCTTACGAGTAAGTACATTCTTGCTGTTGTTTCATAAGTAAAATTAATTGCATCTTTTAAAGAAATTGATCCTTTTAAGTGAAATAATACTTCATTCACGGAATCACTCCCTATCGTCATCATTCAGTAGAGGTAAAACTTATTTAACTTATATTCCTGAATATATTTGGTGAGAAGAGGTTACGGCAATTTTTCGCTGAGCTTTAATTGGGTTCCATCAGCAAATTTAATAGATATTGGTTTGATTTCAATTGATAGCTGATCCGGCGGTGTATTAAACAAAGCAGCATCAGAACTGATAAAAGGATTGATTTTTTTACTCCAGGTTATAGTAGTTGTCTCACCTGGGTCGCTGGAAACAGCGGAGCTTGCAGGCATTTTTAAAACCAGTTTTCCTGCTTGGTTTTTTGCTAAGATTAAAACATTAAATTCGGTGATATTCTTTTGGCTTAAAAATGAAATTTCCGTGGGGAAGGTAACCGCTTTCGTGAAAGAATTTGCCTGAACTGGAACCATCCGTACGCTGTTAATCTTAAACGTATTATTCATTTCACTTATAATTGGCTGATTTATTTCAGCTAATTTTTTTTCTTCTAACTCAGCTAGCTTGCTTAAAAAAGCCGGTATATTGCTGATTTCTGCAATTTGCCAATAGCCATCTAGTTTACGCATTCTAACTTCGAGAACTACATTAGCATTTAGCTTGGGATAGAATAATTTTAAACCAACACTAGCTATTTTCCCGTCTTTGTTAACATAGTCAACGCCTTTAAAATCGGGAGTACCAACTTTGTTATTATAGATATCGTTAACTGAGAATTTTGGAGCATCAGGGGGTTCTGCCTGTCCTGGGGTAGAAGGCTGTAACGTAGAACCCTTTTCTACAAGAGAACGGATTTGATCTTTTGCCATCGCGGTTAACTGTGGTTTGATAAATTGGATAAACCCCTTGGCAAGATTACCGGCCTCATCTTGTACCTCGTTTTTAGCATTTATTTTTGAATCTATTAATTGATCAATCATTCTCGAGGTAACACTGTCAATATCGACATACTTCTCAAATGTCTGCAGATCGTGGTTTTTTACTGCTTCTTGAATTTGTTTCAATGAATATTGAGGGGTATGTATCCAATACCAATAACCCAAACCACTGGACAATAAAATAACTACAAGTGCAATTTCTAAAATGAGTATGATCTTTTGTTTAGGGGTGGGGTGAACTATTTGGTCGATTTGCGCCATAATTGCCTCCTAATTTCTTTTTTCAGTTAATTGCTGCTTAACTATTGGAAAATTCTTTGGTTATAAACTATTTTGTTCCTAAACAAGTAAACTCCTGCCAAATTAGGATGAAATTTAGCCAGGAGTTTTTTGTTTCATTATTATAGTCTCTATAGTAAGGTGGAATAGGTAGAAATTGCGACTGCTATACTTCAGGAGAATTAAAGTGGTCAAGTTTTTCGAAATAGTCGTAGATATACAAGAGTTTCCTTGTGAGTTTGTTCGTAATGCCCCATCCGATAATGAAAAAACTATGCAGGTAGTGCCTTTGATGTTGGCAGGGTTTTTATTTTATGCGCTTTGCGATAAGATAAGAGCTGATTATGCCGGTTACAAGCAAGTTAATTAAGGTTATTATGGTTGAGAGAATTTCATCACGCATCCAGGGTGCTATATTCGTTAATACTTGTATAATGCCTCTGGCAATGATAAAAAAACATGTTGCGACTCCGATGCCCTTAATCAAATAATAATCTTTGCCTGTTAGGCGTAAAGTAAATGCTGTTATGACTCCGAAAATTCCTCCCAGCATTAAATGGGTTACCATTGCAAGCGAGATTCCCCAAGGGGTGTGTAAAGCAGAGTCATTCAATATAAGTGCTCCTGCGAAAATCCAGAGGGAAGTAAAAGAAACTCCGGATTGTAACAGTAGCCAACTTAATAAGGTTGTGATGGCAGTTGCAATTATTCCACTAAAAGCACCACTTGCAAGAGTGTCTTGATATTTACGTACCCTACGCACATAAGTTCACCTCCATGCTTTAGCATTTCCTAAGATGGACAAATGTTATGCGGAGAAACGGTTAAGATACTAAGGCAGCAGAAGTCACAAGATGGTTGGGAGAGCATTTAGAACTTGAATTACCGCATTACGTTTAACTAGTTGTATCCTTGATGTTAGTCAGACGCTAGACTAAATCAATGCATGGCAGGGTAGCGGTATCCTTCTGGATTCGGGGGAGAGCAGGTATACTTCGGGCGGGAAAGATCGGCGGGTTTGCAGAAAAATGAAAAATGCCGCTTACTATGGGAAAGTCTGATTAAGATTTTTTAACTAAGGGAAAAGGAGATTGTGAGTTCCTCAAATAAAGGATAAAATTTCAATTTTGTAGAATCGCTAAAAAGAAGATATTCCAGTAGTCCGTCAACTTTGAAACATACAGTTTGAAAATAATAAACAAGGATTTATTGACTAAGGAGTGGTAACTATGGAGATAAATTTGACAGTTGGTATGCTTGGTGAAAAGAGCGAGCCGGTAACAAGCCATAACACGGCAATCCAATATGGCAGCGGCAGCGTAGCGGTCTATGCAACCCCAGCGATGGTCGGACTGATGGAAGGAGCCTGCGTTAATACCGTAGACGCACATTTGCCGGAAGGGATGAGCACGGTAGGGATTGACCTGAAAATAAAACATACGGCGGCGACGCCTGTGGGCATGACCGTCCGGGCCGAAGCAACGCTTACCGGGATTAACGGAAAACGCCTGACCTTCGCGATCAAGGCCTTTGATGATAAAGAGCAAATTGGCGAAGGAAGCCATGAACGGTATATTATTAATGTCGAGAAGTTTCTTCAAAAGGCCGGAGCAAAGAAAAATTAGTGGCCCATGTTTACCTTGAAAATGTAATTTCAAAGTTTATGGACCACTAGTGGCTACAGCAGGACGGCTAAGGTTTAACGACCACTTGCCGGTACTGATCTGAATTTGTATTTTCCAAGGTCAACCAGAGGGGCGGTAAACCGGGCAGCGTTTGGAATTGTGTTTCGTACTTTACGGGAATCCAATTTCCGTCCCGGTACTGAAAGGTGATGCGATAAGTATCGGGGGCGGTGTACTTGGGGAATTTGTTCGCCATTTCCGCTGCGTCGCGGCTTGTGTAGATCGCGCTTACCTGCATATACAGCCTGTAGGTTAACTGGGCTGTATATGGCCGATTGACAAGGCCAGTGGGCTGAATGTCATAAAAATATCTACCGGTTACGGCGCATTGGCTTTTTCGCCAGCCCGATTCACCAAAGCCAATACTGTAGACTGTCGCTCTTGGGTCCAGCTTATAGCTGTCCAGGTGCCTTTTTATGGCCACTCTGAAGGAACCGTCAACCGTTTGCTGTTGGTCAGCGGCGGCAGCCGGGTTAAACAAGTTGATAAGTAGCAAGATGGAGAATAAACAAAAAAAATTTTTCATGATATTGGACCCTTTCTCTATGGAATGCAAAAAGAGTAAACTTAAATTATGTTTCTCTAAAATATAAATTTTACCTTTATATAAGGAAACTCCTGCTACATGTTGTATTAATTTGGCAGGAGTTTTATGCTTAAAGTGGTATTTATGCTACAATATTATTTTCTATATCCATTAACTGTTGTTATGGTGCCGTCGATAGGTAAGAAACTGTCGGAGGAACGAAGGAGAACCATCCCCAATGACGAATTACCTTTTAGTACAATGCTTGTCTAGTCCTCCGCCAAATTTCGAAACTGCAAATTAAATTTGCGGGAATTTTTCGTGAGGCAAAGCGAAGGGAACGTACTTATCATAGATAAGCCGATGCCAACGAAGTTTTACAGAAAAAGACCCGTGAAGAAATTGTAGCTTCAGAGTTGGTGAAGCACTAACCATAGAAACAGCATATATCACTATATTTCTGGTAAAATATACTTATTAGGAGGATGGCATGAAGTTACAAAACCGCAACCGCCCTGACAGTGGCTGTGGGCGGAGTTTGCCTCTGCCCTGTCGTGAATATAGCTGGCCGGACGAGAAAGCGCTCTCCATCCGGCCAGGTAAGACCCTCGTTATGGGGATTTTAAACGTGACTCCCGATTCATTTTCTGATGGCGGTCGTTACCGGGAAATGGATGCGGCCTTGCGACACATGGAAACGCTCATTGCTGACGGAGCTGAAATTCTTGATATTGGTGCCGAGTCCACTCGGCCCTATGGCAACTCCCGGGAAGTATCGGCCATGGAGGAGATGGACAGGCTATTGCCGGTATTGGAAAAGGTACTGGCTGTTTCGCCCATTCCTGTATCTGTTGATACGTACAAGGCCTGTGTGGCCGACGAAGCGTTAAAGCTGGGAGCCCATATGATCAATGATGTCTGGGGATTGCAACGGGACCCGGCAATGGCTGCGGTGGTGGCTCGTCATGATGTTCCGGTGATTGTGATGCACAATCAGCAGGAAATCAGCTATGGCGAAGATTTGCTGCAGGATGTAGCCGGTTTTCTGGCCCGCAGTATAGAAATTGCCGTAGCGGCAGGGCTGGACCGGAGTAAGGTCATTATAGATCCGGGCATTGGTTTTGCCAAGACGACCACCCATAATTTGGAGATTATGTCCCGGCTGGAAGAACTGCAGGTTCTGAACTGTCCCATCTTGCTGGGAACTTCGCGCAAACGCTTCATAGGGGAAGTACTGGACCTGCCGGTGACCGACCGCGTGGAAGGAACAGGGGCGACAGTCGTGCTGGGTATAACCAAAGGGGTCCAGCTTGTCAGAGTCCACGATGTGAAGGAAATAGCCAGAATGGTGAAAATGACCGATGCTATGTTATGAAAATACAAATGGGGAGAGATGAATATGAATAAAATACTGCTGAAAAATATGATGTTTTACGGATTTCATGGTGTCCATGAATATGAGCGTGAAGTGGGGCAGCGTTTTTATATTGATCTGGAAATTACGGCGGATTTGTCAAAATCATCGGTTAGCGATGATATAAATGATACTGTGGATTATACCCAGCTTTACAGTTATTTGAAAGAAGTTATCGAAACACACCGGTATCAACTGCTGGAGGCTTTGGGCGCCCATATTGCCGATACCTTGTTGGAAAGATCGCTGATCAGTAGCGTAAGCGTAAAAATTCGCAAACCCTATGTCCCTATTGCCGGGCAAATTGATTATGTCCAGGTGGAAACCAAAAGGACGAAGGCATGATTTTACTTGGTTTGGGCTCCAATCTTGGTGACCGCGAGCAGTATATCGCCGCTGCGGTCCGGCTATTGGCTGCCTGTCCGTCGCTTACCGTGTGTCAGACATCTGCTTTGTATGAAACTGAGCCGGTGGGGGTAAAAGAGCAGCCGGCTTTTCTTAATGCGGTTATTTCGATAAAGACAACGCTTGAACCGGAGGCTTTGCTGGAACAGTGCCTGGCTCTGGAGTCACGGCTGGGACGGGTTCGCAAGGAGCGCTGGGGGCCGCGCACTATTGATATTGACTTGTTGATATATGAAAATCGGATATGCAATTCACCACGGCTGAGACTGCCCCATCCGCGATTGGCGGAGCGGAAGTTCGTATTGATTCCGTTGGCGGAAGTGGCCGGTGATATCCCGGTTTTTGAGGGAAAAACAGCGAAAGAGTTGCTGACAGGGCAGAGTGATGATAATAAAGTCACTTATTATAAGCAGCTTGCTTGGAAACAGGAGGGCTAGTGTTGCCGAAGAAACGAAAAATTTTATTCTTTAGCGCTCCCATTGGAGCAGGACATACCCGGGCGGCACAAGCCGTCCGTACTGCCATGCTTCGGCAGGACCCTGATGCCGAAGTGAAGATCACAAATATTTTTGACTTTTTCAGCCCCATGGTGGGACAATTGATCTTAAAAATCTATCTTACTATTTTATCGCTGTTTCCGCCGGCATATGGTCTTATGTACCGCTGGGGCAACAAGGATGTGTCGGCTTCGCTGATCAGCCAGATTATTAATTGGTTTTTAGCCTCCCGCATGCACCGGCTGATTCTGGATTACCGGCCGGATGCTATTGTCTGTACTCATGCGACGCCTGCCGGGTTAGCAGCTTATCTGGCCAAATACCATGGCATGAAAGTTCCGATTACAGCGGTCATTACTGATTATGCTGTCCACCGGCTTTGGGTGTACCCGGAGATGGAACGCTATTTTGTCGCCAACAGCAGTCTCTGTACGGTGCTGGAAGGTTTTGGTATCGAGCGATCGCGGGTTGACAGTGTTGGTATTCCGGTGGAGCAGGCTTTTGGTGCCACCTACAGCCGTGAACTGGTCTGCCGGCAACTGGGGCTGGCGGCAGATAAGAAAACACTGCTGGTTATGGGAGGCGGCGCCGGTGTGCTTCCCATGGATGAGATTATTTTACTTTGCGATGAGCTGGAAGAGCCTTTGCAGATCATGGTTGTTACCGGCAACAACCGGGTTATGTACAATAAGATCGAGACCTTAATGCCCTCGTTAAAATGTACGCTGCGATTATTTGGTTATGTCAATAATATTCACGAGTTGATGGGAGCCGCCGATTTGTTGATTTCCAAGCCGGGAGGACTGACCGCTTCGGAAGCCCTGTGCGCCGGCTTGCCTATCCTTGTATATAAGCCGATACCGGGTCAGGAGGAAGCCAACACAGCTTATTTGATCAAGCATGGGGTTGCTGTACGTGCCGACTCGCTGGACGAAATACGGACTCATCTGTTGAACCTGCTGAGCGATACCGACACGCTGGACTACATGGGCCGCCAGGCGATGGCATTGGGCAGGCCCCAGGCGGCGGACACTATTGCCGCTACTATTTTTTCCCAAGTTTGCTCTTGACGGTATCAGATGTGGCAGATATAATAATTGCAAATTAATTCATGGATTTTAGCCTGATGTGGCGGAGGTAGCATGAATAAATTATACATGGCGGGATTGCAAATGACTCCGGGGATCGGTACGGCCAGACTGCATCAATTGCTGCGCTTTTTTGGCAGTGCCGAGCAGGTTTGGCAAGCTGATTTAAAGGATTTATGTTTATCCCGGTGTTTGGATGAGCAAACTTGTCATATTTTTCTGGAACACAGGGAAAAGCTAGATATAGAGCAATTGGCTGAAGCGTGGGAGCGGGCTTCTATTAAGCTGTGTTCGCTGGAGGAGCCGGAATACCCCGCTTTGCTCGCCTGTTCATTCAGGCCGCCGCAGGTGCTGTTCTACCGCGGAACGCTGCCGGAGCATGACAAGCTTATCGGTATTGTGGGAGCCCGTCGTGCTTCGGTCTACGGTAAGAATGCGGCGGAAATACTGGCCCGTGATGTGGCTGCTGCCGGTTTCTGGGTGATAAGCGGCGCGGCGCGCGGCATTGATTCGGCCGCTCACCGGGGTGCTTTAACGGCGGGAAAAACGGTAGCCGTGCTGGGTTGTGGCGTCGATGTCGTATATCCGCCGGAAAACGCCGCCTTGTTGGACGAGATTGCCGGAGCCGGCTGTGTTATTTCTGAATATGCGCCGGGGACTCAGCCCCATGCGGCTTTTTTCCCGGCTCGCAACCGGATTATCAGTGGTATGTCGCGCGGTGTGGTGGTTGTGGAGGCGGCGGAAAAAAGCGGCGCCCTGATTACGGCCGACTTTGCCCTGGAAGAAGGGCGCGATGTGTTTGCCGTACCGGGCAGCATTTTTTCGGCCGCTTCGCAGGGAGCACACCGTCTGATTAAACAGGGAGCCAAGCTTGTGGAACGGGCTGCGGATGTTTTGGAAGAGTATGGAGAAACAGCGGAGCGGCAAAAGCCGGACATGCCGGATTTGACGGCGGCGGAACAAGCGGTATATGATAGTCTTACGTATGATACCTTGCTGACTGTTGAGGAAATTGTGATAAAAACAGGGATGTTGCCGTCAACAGCGGCGTATATAGTATTGCAGTTAGAGTTACGTGGTTTGGTGGCCGAGCACGCAGGTCAGCGGTATGCTCGTGCTGCTAAGGAGGGAATTAGGTGACAAAGGCGCTGGTTGTAGTAGAATCACCTGCCAAGGCAAAGACAATTGAAAAGTTCTTAGGAAAAAATTACACGGTGCGGGCCTCCATGGGGCATTTGCGCGATTTGCCGAAGAGTCAGTTCGGCATAGATATTGAACAGCAGTTTACGCCTAAATACATCAACATTCGGGGCAAGGGCGATCTGATCAAGAGCCTGAAAGAGGCCGCTAAAAACGCCGACAAGGTATATCTGGCATCTGACCCTGACCGGGAAGGGGAAGCCATTGCCTGGCATTTGGCGCACCTTTTACATATCCCGGCAGATGAAAGCTGCCGTATTGAATTTAATGAAATTACCAAATCGGCTATTCAGAACGCCGTTAAGCATCCCCGGCCGATTAATCTGGCCAGGGTTGACGCTCAACAGGCCAGGCGGCATTTAGACCGGATTGTCGGCTATAAGCTGAGTCCGCTGCTTTGGCGCAAGGTAAGGAAGGGTTTAAGCGCCGGACGGGTGCAATCGGTGGCCGTCCGGATGATTTGTGACAGGGAAAAGGAAATTCAGGCCTTCCAGCCAGAAGAATATTGGTCGATTACGGCTAAACTGAGAAAATCCGCTAGGGCAGCCTTGTTTGAGGCGCAACTGGTGGCGATTGAAGGAAAGAAAGCCGAAGTTAACAATGAGGAACAGGCAACGGCGATCACCAAAGATCTGGAGACGGCAGAATATACCGTCAGCGCTGTAAAGCGGCGGGAACGCCGGCGCAATCCGGCGCCGCCCTTTACCACCAGCAGCTTGCAGCAGGATGCCTCCCGAAAGCTGGGCTTCACTTCCCGGAAAACCATGATGGTGGCTCAGCAGCTATATGAAGGTCTGGATGTAGGCAGCCGGGGGCCGGTCGGTCTGATTTCTTACATGCGTACCGACTCCACCCGGATCGCCGAATCGGCGCAACAGGAGGCCCGCAGCTATATTATTGAGAAGTTCGGCAACGGCTATGTACCGGAGAAAAGTCCGGTCTACAGCAGCAAAAAAAGCGCACAGGATGCCCACGAAGCTGTGCGTCCTACCGATGTGCTCATGACGCCCGACACGATCGGCAAGTACCTGACCAAAGACCAGTTGAAGCTGTATACGCTGATCTGGGAGCGGTTTGTGGCCAGCCAGATGGCGGCTGCCGTCTATGACACGTTGACAGTAGACATCGGTGCCGGCCGCTACGAACTCCGGGCAACCGGTTCACAGATAAAATTTGCCGGCTTTATGGCTGTTTATACCGAGGGAAAAGAAAAGGGCGAGGAAGAAAAGGACAAGGAAGTGACACTGCCGGAACTCGAGCCCGGTCAGTCGCTCAAATTGACGAAAGTTTTGCCGAAACAGCATTTTACCGAACCGCCGCCCCGTTATACTGAGGCTTCGCTGGTGAAAATACTGGAAGAAAAGGGAATTGGGCGACCCAGTACCTATGCGCCCATTATCGAAACCATTCTGGGGCGCGGTTACGTGGTGCGGGTGGATAAAAAATTTGAACCTACCGAGCTGGGCTTTGTGGTAGTGGATTTATTAAAACAGTATTTTACCGATATTGTTGACGTGGCCTTTACCGCCCAAATGGAGGACAGCCTGGACGAAATTGCCGAAGGACACGGGTCCCGCGTTGCCTTGCTGGAACAATTCTACCAGCCTTTTGCCCAGACGCTGGCTCATGCCGAAGAAGAAATCGGTCATGTGGAACTGCCGGTAGAGGTGTCCGATATCCCTTGCGAGAACTGTGGCAAGCTGATGGTAGTCAAACAGGGACGGTATGGTAATTTTCTGGCTTGTCCAGGTTTTCCCGAGTGCCGGAACACCAAGCCGATCATTAAAGAGACAGGAGCAGCCTGCCCGAAATGCGGCGGCGCCGTTATTGAACGCCGGACCAAGCGTGGCAGAGTGTTCTATGGCTGTAAAAATTATCCGCAATGTGACTTTGTTACCTGGGATATGCCGTTAAAAGAGAATTGCGTCGTATGCGGCAGCTTTATGACCAAGCATAAATATAAAAACGGACGGGTTATAACCCAATGCGGCAATGAAAGCTGTACTACCCGTGAAAAGGTCCGGGAAAAAACGGACGACAAGGCTAAGCCGGTCCGGGACAGTAAAAAAACGCCGGCGGGCAAGGCAAAAACGGAGACAGCGGCCGGCAAGGCGAAGCAGCCGGTCAAACGGAGGAAAACAAGTGGCTAAAGTAACGGTTATTGGCGCCGGACTGGCGGGCAGTGAGGCTGCCTGGCAGGTGGCGCAAAGAGGAATACAGGTTGATTTATATGAGATGCGTCCCAAAGTGATGACGCCGGCCCATCACACGGAAAATTTCGCGGAATTGGTATGCAGCAACTCGCTGCGGGCAGCGGCGGTTGAAAATGCCGTAGGACTGTTAAAGGAAGAAATGCGTCAGTTAGATTCGCTGGTAATGCAAGCCGCTGACGCCACCCGGGTGCCGGCCGGCGGCGCGCTGGCCGTTGACCGGGATGCTTTCAGCCGTCAAATCACCGCTGCGGTGAAAAACCATCCGAATATAACGGTTTTTAATGAAGAGGTGACGGAGCTGGTTCAGCATCAGACTGATGTTCTGGTAGTCGCCAGTGGGCCATTGACTTCGCCGCGGTTGTCGGATTCGGTTAAAAAGCTGACCGGTACCGATTATTTGTATTTTTATGATGCGGCAGCGCCGATTGTTACCCTGGAATCGCTCGATATGGAGAAGATTTACCGCGCTTCCCGTTACGGCAAGGGGGATGAAGATTATCTCAACTGCCCGATGAACCGGGAGGAATATGAAGTCTTCTGGCAGGAGCTAACCCAGGCTGAAACAGCGGCCATCAAGGAGTTTGAGAAAGCCATTTTCTTTGAAGGCTGCATGCCGGTGGAGGAGATGGCCAGAAGAGGGATTGACACTCTGCGGTATGGTCCATTAAAGCCGGTAGGACTTGAGAATCCCGCCGGCGGCGAACGCCCCTATGCAGTGGTTCAGTTGCGGCAGGATAATTTTGCCGCAACCTTGTTTAATATTGTCGGTTTCCAGACTCATCTCAAGTGGCCTGAACAGCAACGGGTGTTCCGGTTGATACCGGGGCTGGAACAGGCTGAATTTGTCCGTTTTGGCGTTATGCACCGCAATACCTTCATTAACTCGCCCAATGTACTACAGCCGACTTTGCAAATGAAAGAGCATCCCGCTATCCTGTTTGCCGGCCAGATTACCGGCGTCGAAGGCTACATCGAATCAGCCTCGTCCGGATTGGTGGCCGGACTAAATGCCGCACGTCTGGCTGTGGGCGCCGAGCCGCTGGTACTGCCGGCTCAGACGGCACATGGAGCGCTTTGCCGCTATATTACACAAGCGGCAGCCAAGAATTTTCAGCCTATGAATGTTAATTTTGGTCTATTACCGCCTCTGGAGCGTAAAATTAGAGATAAGAAAATGAAAAACGGTATGATTGCGGATAGAGCTTTGGAAAGTTTACGGGAATTTAAAGAAAACTTTGAAAATTAATTCTTGCATAACGTGGGGCAGTATGCTAGTATAAATCCATAAAAAGGTATTTTGGAGAAATGTGACAAAAAGTGTGATTCTATGGATATGATAACAGAGCAACTTCAATACTTTATTCGTTATTTACAGATAGAGAAAAATGCCTCACAGCACACTGTAATCAGTTATCGTGCAGACCTTGAGCTGTTCATTGATTTTGCGCGGTCACAGGGTGTTGTTGAGGCTTTTTTTGAGAATATTACTTCCTCCCTAATCAGGTCTTATCTGGCCGCTATGAAAAAGCATGGCTATGCAAGAACGACGATTGCCCGGCGGATTGCCGTACTGCGTTCTTTCTTTCGCTTTTTATGCCGGGAGGAGATCATTGAGGGCAACCCATTTTCAGCTATTCACACGCCTAAACTGGAAAAAAGGCTGCCGTCTTTTCTGGATACTCTGGAGATTACGGAGTTGCTGCAACTGCCCGCTAAAGACCGCACCGGCTACCGGGATGCCGCCATTTTGGAAGTGTTGTACGCTTCGGGGCTGCGGGTCGGTGAATTAGTCGGTTTATCGCTTAAGGACATTGATGCGGTGTCCGGTTATATCCTGGTCTACGGCAAAGGCGCCAAGGAAAGGATTGTGCCTGTGGGTAAAACGGCGCTGGCCGCGCTTAAAACCTACCTGGAACACTCCCGTCCTTTTTTCTATGCCAAATGCCGGACCGGGGCCCATCAGGCACTGTTTGTCAATAGTAAGGGAGGCCCGTTGACTGATCGCAGCGTACGGCGGATTGTCGCTAACTATGTAGAACAACTGGCCCTTAAAAAGAAGGTAAGCCCTCATACACTGCGCCACACCTTTGCAACACACCTGCTGAATAATGGAGCCGATTTGCGTTCGGTGCAGGAAATGCTGGGCCATGTAAATCTTTCGACTACGCAGCTCTATACGCATGTGACCAAAGAAAGGCTTAAGTCGGTATACCGGAACGCACATCCCCGGGCTTAATGTATAGGAGGAATAGGTATGTTTCATGCTACAACTATCATTGCCGTGCGACAGCACGGAAAAATCGCCATCGCCGGTGATGGGCAGGTTACCTTTGGCGGCAATACGGTCATGAAACATAACGCCAAAAAGGTAAGACGCCTGTATCATGGCAAAGTACTGGCCGGCTTTGCCGGATCGGTAGCCGATGCATTTACCTTGTTTGCCAAATTTGAAGCAAAACTGGAAGAGTTCAACGGTAACTTAATGCGGGCCGCCGTAGAGCTGGCGAAGGAATGGCGTATGGACCGGGTGCTGAGGCGCCTGGAGGCGCTGCTCATCGTTGCCGACGCGGAACGGATGCTCATCATATCCGGCAACGGAGAGGTTATTGAGCCCGATGACGGGGTAACGGCTATTGGCTCCGGCGGTTCATACGCTTTGGCGGCGGCGCGGGCCATGGTCAAATTCTCCGAACTTTCGGCGGCTGATATTGTTCGGGAAGCGTTACTGATTGCCGCTGATATTTGTGTGTTTACCAACAACCATATTACGGTTGAAGAACTCTAAGAAGGAGGGATCCTTTTGAGCGAATTGACCCCCAGACAAATTGTCAATGAACTGGATAAATATATTATTGGGCAGCGGCAGGCCAAAAAGTCGGTAGCCATTGCCCTGCGAAACCGCTGGCGGAGCAAACAACTGTCAGACGAACTCCGGGAGGAAGTCATTCCCAAGAATATTCTAATGATCGGGCCCACAGGCGTAGGAAAAACGGAAATTGCTCGCCGGTTGGCCAAATTGGTCAATGCTCCGTTCATTAAGGTGGAGGCGACTAAGTTTACCGAGGTCGGCTATGTGGGGCGGGACGTAGAGTCCATGATTCGTGATCTGGTTGAAACGGCCATCCGCATGGTTAAACAGGTGAAGATGCTGGCGGTAAACGATCAAGCCCGTACGTTAGCTGATGAGCGTATTTTAGAATGCTTTAGACCTTCAGCTAAAAAGGATAGTATCCGAAATCCCTTTGAAATGCTATTTTCCGGTACTTCGCTGGGCCATGCCGGCAATGATGACAAGGCAGAGGAAACGGTGCAGACAGGGGAGACGAACGACCGGGAATATTGGCGCCGGCGTCTGGAAGATGGTGAACTGGAAGAGGAATTGATCGAGGTGCTGGTCGAGGATAACTCCAATCCTATGCTGGGGATGTTCGCCGGCTCCGGTGTGGAAGAAATGGGAATGGGAATTCAGGATATGCTGGGCAGCTTTTTGCCGAAAAAGCAAAAAAAGCGCAAAGTTACCGTGGAGAGTGCCCGGAAGATCTTTACACAGGAAGAAGCACAAAAGCTGATTGATATGGATGAAGTTACAACTAATGCTATTAGTTTGGCAGAAAACTATGGTATAATATTTCTTGACGAAATTGATAAGATTGCCGGACGGGGACCTTCTTCCGGACCGGACGTATCACGGGAGGGCGTTCAACGGGACATTCTGCCGATCGTGGAAGGATCGACCGTAGTAACCAAGCATGGTCCGGTCAAGACGGATCATATTCTGTTTATTGCGGCAGGCGCTTTTCACACGTCAAAACCTTCCGATCTGATTCCGGAACTGCAGGGACGTTTCCCTATCCGGGTGGAGCTGAATAATTTAGTTAAAGAAGATTTTCGTCAAATTCTGACGGAACCGGAAAACGCGCTAATCAAGCAGTATACTTCCCTGCTGCAGACGGAAGGCATAGAAATTACCTTCAGCGATGACGCTATTGACGAGTTGGCCGAAATTGCCTGTCAGGTAAATGACCAAACGGAGAATATCGGCGCCAGGAGACTGCATACTATCTTGGAAAAGCTGCTGGAGGATTTGGCTTTTGATGCTCCCGACATACCGGAAAAAACCATTGCAATCAACCGGGAATATGTGAATGACAAGCTTAAGCATATTGTGGTAAATCAAGACTTAAGTCATTTCATCTTATAAAATATAACAGTTTTAGAAAGGCAGGAGAATTGTATTATGTCTTCATTGTTGGAACGAACCCGAAAGATTAACCGGCTTTTACAAAAGTCAGAAAACGTTCAGTATAATGAAATATCGCGTGTGCTTAGCAGTGTCATGAGTGCCAATGTTTATATTGTGGCGAGAGATGGCGCCATCTTAGGATTTGCTTTGCTGGACAATTTTGAATGTGATGTAATGCGGGACCGCGTACTGTCCAAGGAGCAGTTTCCCGAACGGTATGTTGACTGGCTGCTCAGAATCAACGAAACCTCGCCCAACCTGAGTCTGGATGCCGGTACCTGCACTTTTAACGGGGACATTGGCTGTTTGTTCCGTGACAAATATACGACTATCGTACCTATCCATGGAGTGGGTGAACGGATCGGTACGCTGATTGTGGCGAAATTCCAGGCTGAGTTCACCGATGATGATCTGGTCTTGGCCGAATATGGCGCCACTGTGGTCGGTATGGAAATTCTGCGTGACCGCAGTGAAAAGATTGAAGAAGAGGCTCGTAAAAAAGCCACTGTGCAAGTGGCGTTGGGAACGCTGTCTTATTCCGAGCTGGAAGCGGTTATGCATATCTTAAGCGAACTGGAAGGGGATGAAGGCTTGCTGGTCGCCAGCAAGATCGCCGACCGGGTGGGCATCACCCGATCCGTTATCGTCAATGCGCTGCGCAAGTTTGAAAGCGCCGGTGTAATTGAGTCCAAGTCGCTGGGAATGAAAGGCACCTATATTAAAGTGCTGAATGAACGATTGCTGGATGAACTCAAGAAGCTTAAGAAATAAGGTTTTAAAAAACTGCTTTACTTAGGTAAGGTAGTTTTTTTTATTTCCACGGAGCTGGGAGAAATTTTTTGCCGTCAGTCTGAGACACGAGCGATCAACTATAGTTTCTATATTGGTATTTTTTTCAACTTGCTGCCGACAAAAAACGATAAAATAAGAAGCATTGTTATTTTTTTTGTTAAGATATGGTTAAACCTTGTAAAATAGTATCTATAAAAGGAGATTATTAAACGAAGTATCTAGAGGATTTTTATGGATTATGTAGAATTATGCAAAAGATATTTTTAAATACATAAACTGAAAGTCGAGGAGATTTCTGGTGCTGGAGTCAATTGTATCTGCGCCTTACGCTGCGATTCTGGAAAAGGCTCTGGGGGCTGCTTCACTTCGTAATAAGGTGATAAGCAATAATATTGCCAATGTGAACACCCCGGGATTTAAAAAAAGCGAGGTCGCTTTTGAAAGCTTGCTGCAACAGGCACTGGGAGATAACGGAAGCAGCCTGCCGCTGCTTAAAACTAATGAGAAACATTTACCACAGACCGTTTCCCGGCAGGATGTGGAGCCTGTAGTCAAGCTGATTGGCAATACTTCTATGCGGACGGATGGAAACAATGTGGATGTGGATATGGAAATGGCTGAATTAGCCAAAAATACACTGTATTACAACGCCGTTGCCCAGCAAATCGGCAAGTACTATTCCGGTATCAAATCCGTTATTAATGGAGGGAAATAGTCATGGGAATGTTTGGGGCCATTGATTCGGCAGCATCGGGCTTAACCGCCGAACGTCTTAGGATGGACGTTATTTCCAACAATATTGCCAATGCCAACACAACCCGTACGGCCAAGGGTGGTCCATACCGCCGGCAACTGGTAGTGTTTGAGCCTCGTTCGGAGCAAGCTTCATTCAGTCAGATTTTGTCCAAAGAGATGGGAGCTGGTGGTGATGGGGTAAAAGTGGTAGGCATCACTGAAGACGATTCTCCCACTCGCATGGTATATGATCCGCATCATCCGGATGCCAATCAGGCGGGCTATGTGGAAATGCCGAATGTAAATATTGTTACAGAAATGGTGGACATGATTACGGCGACAAGAGCCTATGAGGCGAATGTAACGGCCGTCAATTCGGCAAAAAGCATGGCGTTGAAGGCGTTAGAAATTGGAAAATAGGGAGGAACATTCATGCGGATAGAACCAATAAAATTGATGCCTGTAGGGTCGCGGCTGACCTCTGATGCCGTTTTGCCGACCAGTGGGGATAAAAGTTTTGGCCAATTGTTATCCGACGCACTGAATAATGTGAATGAACTTCAGAAAAGTGCTAACCAGGCTTCCGTTGATTTGGCAGCAGGTAAACTGCAGGATGTATCGCAGGTTGTGATTGCGACGGAAAAAGCCAGTGTAGCTTTGCAATTGACGATGCAGGTGCGCAACAAGATTGTGGACGCCTATCAGGAAGTTATGAGAATGCAGGTATAAGGAAGTTCAGGGTAATATATCATCAATACTGCCGGTTGTCCGGCAAGTTGTAGGAAATATTAAATATGTAACGTTCAGTGTCGCTTGAAAGGGTGGAGACCATGGCCGACTGGAAAGAACAGTCTCTGCGCTTATGGCAAAATATCGGCAAAAAACAAAGGTATGCAATTATTGGTTCAGCAGTGCTGTTCTTTATATTGATTTTGTCCTGGAGTTATTGGTGGGGCTCCAAACCGGACATGGTACCTTTATTTACCAATATGGAAGCCAAAGATGCAGGTGAAGTTGCTGCTAAATTAAAGGAAATGAAAGTTTCTTTTGAACCACAGGAAAATGCTAACGGTACGGCTATTTTAGTTTCTGCTAAAGATGTGCATCGTGTTCGCTTAGAGTTAGCCAGTCTGGGTTTACCGCGCGGCAATAAGGGATTTGAAATATTCGATCAGAATAAGTTCGGTGTAACGGAATTTCAGAACAAAGTGTATCTGTTACAGGCTTTGCAAGGAGAATTAACACGCACGATAGAACAGATGGACGAGGTGGAAAAGGCCCGAGTCCATATTGTTTTGCCGGAGGACAGTTTATATAAAAAGAACGAAAAACCGGCGACCGCTTCGATTATGGTTAAACTGCGTCCGTCAGCGCAATTGACCAAGGAACAGGTAAAAGGCATTGTCAATCTGGCGGCCCATAGTATCCAGGGTTTGAAGCCGGAAAATATTACCGTGGTAGATAATTACGCACACGTGCTCAATGATCAGCAGGACGAATCGAATATACTCGGTTCCGGCTCGATGACCCAGCTTGAAATGACGCGGAAGATGCAGGATGACCTGCAAAAGAACCTGGATTCGCTGCTTGATCAGGTGCTTGGACCGGGAAAAGCTGCTGCCAGAGTTAATGTGGAGCTGACCTTTGACCAGCATACGGTGGACAAGCAAGTCTATGAACCGGTTGTGGATGATAAAGGCATTATCCGCAGCTCCCAGGATACTAATGAACGCTATCAGGGCACGGCTTCGACACCAGGCGGTGTTCCGGGTACTACGACCAATATTCCCGGTTACGTGACCGGCAATAACACTCAATCAAATTACGAAAAGAAAGATTCTATAAAGAACTATGAAATTAATGAAACCAAGGAAAAGGTGGTTGCGGCGCCGGGGGCCATCAAACGACTGACAGTTGCCGTACTGGTTGATGCCAGTCTGAACAAGGCGCAGCAGGACAGCATTGCCAAGACTGTTTCCTCGGCCGTCGGCATCAATCCGGCCCGGGGTGATGTGGTGTCGGTAGAAAGCATTGCCTTCAACACCGACATGGCTGACCGTGAACGTCTGGCTGAAGAGGCTGCTCAGCGGCAAAACCTGTGGATAAAGATCGGCCTGGCAGTAATCGCCTTGGTTATCGTATTGCTTGGCGTACGGGCTTATTTTGCCCGCAAGAAACAGCAGCGTCAGGAAGCGGAAATGCTGGAGGCATTCCGGGAGTCTCAGCTTGCCACGCTGGAACAGGCTGAAATGGCAGAGCCTGAATTGACACCGCAGGAAAAAGAAAAACTGGAACGGCAGGAACTGATTGCTAAAATGGCTAAGACCAACCCTGACGATGTGGCGCAGTTGATTAAGGCTTGGCTGAGTGAAGAATAGCGGGACAGGAGGGTGAGACCAATGTACCAATCAAATGAATTGACAAATAAACAAAAGGCAGCCGTCTTGTTGATCACACTCGGTCCTGATTTATCCGCACAGGTTTTTAAACATTTGCGGGAAGACGAAATTGAAAAACTGACCTTGGAGATTGCCAGCCAGCGAAAAATAACGCCGGAACAGAAGGAAGCCGTGTTGGCGGAGTTTCATCAATTGGCTCTTGCCAAGGAGTACCTGTCCTCCGGTGGTCTTGATTATGCCCGCGAAGTGTTGGAAAAGGCTCTAGGGGCTGAAAAAGCGGTATCAATTATTAACCGTCTGACCTCCAGTTTGCAGATTAGGCCCTTTGACTTTGCCAGAAAGACCGATCCGGCACAATTGTTGAACTTTATCCAGAACGAACATCCCCAAACGATTGCTTTGATTATGGCTTATTTGCTGCCCGATCAGTCGGCTGCTATCATCTCGGCTTTACCGCCGGAACGCCAGGTAGATGTGGCCAAGCGAATTGCCACCATGGACCGGACCACGCCGGATATTTTAAAAGACGTGGAACGGATACTGGAACGGAAGCTCTCCTCGCTGGTAACCCAGGATTTCACGGCGGCCGGCGGCGTGGATTCCATTGTAGAGGTCTTGAACCGCGTCGACCGTACTACCGAACGGACGATTATCGAGAACCTGGAAGTCCAAAATCCGGAACTGGCCGAAGAAATCAAAAGGCGGATGTTCGTATTCGAAGATATTGTTCTTTTGGACGACCGTTCACTGCAGTTGGTGCTGCGTGAAATTGATTCCAAGGATTTGGCGATGGCCCTTAAAGCTTCGTCAAGTGAAGTGTCCGGTAAAGTATATAAAAACATGTCGAAAAGAGCGTCCGAAATGCTGCGGGAAGAAATCGAGTATATGGGTCCCGTCCGTATTCGTGACGTCGAAGAGGCACAGCAAAAGGTTGTTAATGTAATCCGCCGTCTCGAAGAGTCTGGTGAAATTATTGTTTCACGCGGCAAAGGGGACGAGATTATTGCCTAAAATTATTAAATGCGTAGCGCTGCATGATTTGCCGGTTATCATCGGCAAGCTTCCGCCGGGGGAAAAAGAAAATAAGTCACTGGCGGAACCGGTGGTGCCGGAAGACTGGCGTCAATGGGAGCAGGAAGCGAAAGCGGCAAAAGAGCAAGCAGAGGAAACGCTTGCCCAGGCACGGCGGCAGGCTGATGCACTGTTGGAGAAAGCCAGGGTTGAATCTGAGCAGCTCCGCCAAGCGGCCCAGGAGGAAGGAATGCAGAACGGTTATCAACAGGGCTATCAGCAAGGTCTGGAGGAAGGAAAAGCCGCAGCGGCACAACTGATGCAAGAACAGGTTCAGACGGCTGCTGCCAAGGCTGAGCATATGGTACAACTGGCAGAGCAGGAACGACTAAATGCTGTTTTGGCGGCGGAACGTCAGATAGTGGAAGTTACGGTAACGGTCTTGCGCAAGGTGCTTGCCCGGGAAATTGAGGAAAACCCCATGGTAGTTCTCCCTATCGTCAAAGCGGCGTTGGAAAAAGTTCGTGACCAGGAACAGGTAACCGTCCGTATTCATCCGGAGGATTACGATTTGGTGCTGCAGGCCCGCCGGGATTTGCAGGCGATGCTCGGCCGGGAACAGGCGCTCACTGTTTTGGCTGATCATACCGTAGCAGTGGGAGGCTGTGTTGTTGACACGCCCTGTGGTACCGTCGACGCCAGAATTGATGCGCAATTGGAAGCCTTGATAAAAGTATTACAGGATGTATGTCCATGATGATATTTAATTCTGATAAGTATTTAAGGGCGCTTGACGGCGTTGATCCAATAAAAATGAATGGCCGGATCATCCAAATTATCGGTTTGGTGATTGAGGCGCAAGGGCCTGCTGCCAGTTTGGGGGATTTATGCTATGTGTATCCCCGTTCCGGCGGACAGCCAGTCCCGGCGGAGGTTGTCGGTTTTCGCCAAAACCGGGTGCTGCTTATGCCGATTGGCGAAATGCAGGGGTTGGGGCCGGGCTGTGAGGTTGTATCGGCCGGCCGGTCGCTCAGCGTTCCGGTGGGACGGAAACTGCTGGGGCGGGTTTTGGACGGTGTTGGCAATCCGATGGATGGCAAGGGACCTATCGAGGGTGATTTGGAATACCCGCTTCATGCCAGTCCGCCACCGCCCCTTTCACGTTGCCGGATTCACGCCAACCTTTCGGTCGGCGTCCGTGCTATTGACGGTTTGCTGACTCTTGGCTGTGGTCAGCGGGTTGGCATAATGGCCGGCAGCGGCGTAGGAAAAAGTACGCTGCTGGGCATGGTTGCCAGAAATACCGAAGCTGATATCAGTGTGATTGCGCTGGTCGGCGAGCGGGGCCGGGAAGTCCGGGAATTTATTGAACGTGATCTGGGCGAGGAAGGCTTAAAGCGCTCGGTTGTGGTGGTAGCCACCTCTGATCAACCCGCTTTAGTCAGAATAAAAGGTGCTATGACGGCTACGGCCATTGCGGAATATTTTCGTGACCAGGGAGCCAATGTGATGCTGATGATGGATTCGGTTACCCGGTTTGCTATGGCGCAGCGCGAAGTGGGGCTGACTATTGGCGAACCACCGGCAACCAGAGGTTATACACCCTCGGTGTTTGCGACATTGCCTAAATTGCTGGAGCGGTCCGGTCCGGGCGAGAAGGGCTCAATCACCGGCATTTATACTGTGCTGGTAGACGGTGACGATATGAATGAACCGATCGCCGATGCGGTACGCAGTATCTTGGACGGACATATCGTGCTTTCCCGCAGTATTGCGGCACAGAATCATTATCCGGCGATTGACGTACTGCATAGCGTAAGCCGGGTCATGATGGAAATTGCAAGCAGCGAACATTATGCTGCGGCACAGAGGGTCAGGTCCATCCTGGCTACATACCGCGAAGCGGAGGATTTAATCAACATCGGTGCTTATGCCCATGGCAGCAATGCCAATATTGATAAAGCCGTGCAAATGATTGGCGGTATTAATGAATTTCTAAGGCAAAGTGTTTATGAGCAGACCACACTGACGGAAGCGGTGGAGCGGTTGCGGCAACTGGCGGGATAAGCCTGTTGCTGTCCAGGCTTCAAGCCGGTAGCGACTGGGAGTGACAGTAATGAAACGATTTCAGTTCCGTTTAGAGGCATTGCTCAATTTCCGGAAAATGAAGCAGGAAGAAGCGCAGCTGCGGTTTATGGAAGCTTGCAGCGAACTGCAGCGGGAACAGGAACTGCTAAGCGGCCTGGAACAGGAAGAGCAAGCACAGCTTTTAGAGTTTCAAAGTTTTCAGCGCCGCAAGGGCTTGACGGTGGATTCGCTGTTACTTTTCAGCAACTATTTCGATAGGCTAAAGGAACAAATTACGGAAGCCGCTAACCGCGTAGCCTCTGCGGAAGCTAAACGTCAGGCTGCGATGAAACAACTGGAGGAAGCGGTAAAGAGCCACAAAGTGGTGGAGAACCTGCGAAAAAAGAGACTGGCCGAATACCGGCTGGAGTTATTACGGGAAGAACAAAAAGAATTGGATGAAATGGGCACACAAATTTTCTTACGGGGGAGCTAAGGATAAGGATGGATGGGATCAGCAGCGTTTTACAGCGGATTGCCGCAATTGAAAAACGATTTGCACCAAATTCGGCAGGGGAAAGCAACTTCGACGATTATCTAAGAACGGCGAACAATCAACTGTCTTCCGGCGGAAAGGCTACTGCCGTCCAATCTGCGTCTTCGGCCAGCGCTTGGAAAAACGTACCGGCTGCTTCTTTGGAAGGTATGATTTATGCCGCGGCGACTAAGTACGGTGTGGACCCTAAATTAGCCACCGCTGTGGCTACAGTCGAATCGGGCCTGACCGCTGATGCCGTTTCACCGGCCGGGGCTGTCGGTGTCATGCAGTTGATGCCAGATACTGCTAAGGCACTGGGCGTACGGAATCTTTCCGATCCCCGGGAGAATATCGACGGTGGAGTGCATTATTTAAAGGACCTGCTAAGCATGTTTCAGGGAGATGCCAGAAAAGCTTTGGCTGCCTATAATGCAGGACCGCAGGCTGTGAAAAACTATGGTGGCATACCGCCGTACCGTGAAACGCAAGATTACGTATCCAAGGTATTATCGCTTTATAATCAATAATAGCTGTTAAGGATATTTTCCAATTGGAAAGCTGGTGATGAGCATGGCCGATAAGATCAAACCAAAAATAAAACAAGAGACAAAGCAAGAGGTGGCACAACCGGTACAAAAGAAGAAAAGATTTGTCGGTGTATTTAAGCTAATTGCCATGTTTTTAGTCTTACTTATGCTGGCAAGCGCAGCTTTTGCGGCCGGGGTGTATTTTAAAATCTTTGATTTGCAGCACATTGCAAGCCAGTGGGGACTTGATAAATATCCGTTGATCGGTCATTATTTCGAACAGCCCAAAACAAACTTTGAGACAGTGGATGAAGAACAGGCAAGCTCCGAACAGCCCCCGGTGACACCGCAGGAACCGGTCAAGGAACCGCAGCCGGACAGTCAGAATACCCAGTCGGCAGCTACAGTTGATCCGGCGAAGACTTTACTGGATAAGGAGAAGCTGGAGAAGGCCCGACAACAGGAAGAAGCTAAACGGGCAGGTAAGCTGGCCCGGTTTTATGGCAATATGAAACCCGATGAGGCGGCTGCCATTATGAAACAATTAGACGATTCCACCATTATTGCCATATTGAATAAAATGGAGGAAGATCAGGCAGCACAGGTATTGGCCAAGTTTGATGCTCAGCGGGCGGCCAATCTGACCGATCAGATGTTTAAAGGCCGGAAAGACACCGTCCTTTGATCATATAAATAAAAGCTGCGAAAGGAGGTGAACAAATTATGGAAGCGACTATAAACGTACTGCCAGGAGCCGCCGCTACGCCGCAACAGGCCCTGCCGGCGGGAAGTCAAGCAAGTGCCGGAACCGGTGCAAAACAGGGAAATGCCTTTGCCGGTATGCTGCAAAATGCGACGGTGAAGGATGCCGATACCGGTCAGAAAATAGCGGTGCCCTCAGGGTTAACCCAACTGGCTTTTTTAGCTCAGTTAGCTGTGACGACAGCGAACGCAGCGTCCGGTGAGGGAGCTACCGGTAAAGCCGGATCTGCTGCGCAGGAAGAAAATGAGACAGCAGCGTCAACGGATAGCTCGACTGCTGGCAAAGAGCAGGCAACTGTTGCTTTGATGGGATTGGTATTGCCGATGCTGCCGGTTCAACCGACTGCAACCACGCCTGAAGCTGATGCCGGTGGAGCAGCGACTACGGGAGAGAATAAAGCGGCCGCTGTTGTTGCGAAACAGGAACCGGTCATTACCGTTGAACCGTTAGTGGCACCAACGACAGAGAAAACTCAAACCGTAGCTGCAACAGACAAGGATAAGCCGGCAGTTGCTGTGACTGCAACTCAACCTCAGTCTTTTGCCGAGGCCATTCAACAAAATCTGACGAATCCGACGAAACCGGAGAAAACCGATGCTGGCACGCAAGCTGTTGTATTGCCTGCTGGTGATGAAAAAGCAGCAACCGTTGCAGTCGATGCGGCAAAAGCCCAAACAGCGTCGGCTAGTATGGATTTTCCGGTGCAAACCGTTCATGTCATGAGTACGATTGACAACAAATCTTTCGTCAAAGGGACAGAACAACCGCAGCCGGTGCCGCATGCTCAAGCCCAGGAACCTGTAGTGCAGCCTGTGGCCAATTTGGTGCAAGGCGAGGCACAGCAGGGGATGAACCAGGGACAGCCGGAGGAACAAACGGCATTTTCGGATGGAACTAAGCATCAGGCAGAAGATGTAGCCGATTTGAACGCCAAGAATAATACTGTATCAGCCGTGTTTACCCAATTAGCCGATTCACAGACGGTTAAAACCGCTACAACAACTCAGACTGCCGCTCATGCGCAGCAGCCGGCTGCCGATCCGTATAATCTTAGCGGACAGATTGTGGAACAGGCCAAGCTGATCAAAACTCCGTACAACGATGCCTCAGAAATGGTCATCAAACTGAAGCCGGAACATCTGGGCGAATTGACCTTGCGTGTCGCCGTAGAGCATGGCGAGGTAACGGCTTCGTTTCACACCAACAATCCGGAAGTCCGGGGAATCATTGAAAACTCGCTGCCGCAATTAAAGCAGGATATGGCCAGCCAGGGAATTAAAGTGGACAATGTGGGTGTATATGCCGGCTTAAGTCAGTTTGATTCGCGCGGGCAGCAGGCCAATCAGCAGCAGCCGGTGATTAAACTGAAAAACCGGAAAACCGATGATGACTTCATCGCAACCGTGGAAAGTCTGCAGGCCGAGCAGACAGGAAGTGATACGGGAGTTGACTACCGTGTCTAACATAATGTGATAGGGGAGGTTACAATATGACGGTTTCTGGTGTTACAGGAACTACTTCCAATACCGCAATAACCAGTGGGACAAATAATATATTGGGAAAGGATGATTTTTTAAAACTTCTGATTACCCAGTTGCAAAATCAGGATCCTTTGAATCCAACCAGTGACCAGGATTTTATCGCGCAAATGGCGCAATTTTCTAGTCTGGAACAAATGCAGAATATGAATACTTCACTGATGACTTCGCAGGCCAGCACCCTGATCGGAAAAACCGTTTCCTGGACAGGCAGCGACTCACAGGTCCACGGCGGTACAGTACAAGGCGTGTCAATGGTAAACGGGCAGCCAAAACTGATCGTAGATGAACCATTCCTGGCTGTCTCCAGTGATGGGAAGACAGTACAACTGCTTTCCGATCCTACCGGCCAGACTATTCAGTGGAAGGACAGTGCCGGCACAATGTACAGCGGCTATGTGGCCAAAGTTGAGATTGTTAATGGTGTGCCACAAATTACGGTGGATACGACAGCTATGGATTCAAATGGAAATACCAAGACAGTAGAAGGAATTCTGGATTTAAGTAAAGTGAAAAATCTGGTTGTAAAAACACAAGTGGATATGTCAAAAGTCAGCACCATTGAATAAAGCAATCTGAAATACGGGAGGTGAGCTGATATGACTGACAATCGTATCTACTATCCTCAGCAGCCTGTCCTACCGGTTTCTTATTCCGCGCAAGAAACAAAGACGGCGGGAAAAAGCGCAAATAACTCGGATTTTGATCAGATTTTGACGCAAAAACTGAACGGCGTGAAGTTTTCCCAGCATGCGCTGCAGCGACTGCAAAGCCGGAATATTGAGTTAAAACCAGAAGAACTGGACAAGCTGGACACGGCTGTCAATAAGGCGGCCAGCAAGGGGGCAAAAGAGTCGCTGGTATTAATGAATAATCTGGCCCTGGTCGTCAGCGTGACGAACAAAACAGTGATCACAGCGATGGATGGAGCCAGCATGAAGGATAATGTCTTTACGAATATTGACAGTGCGGTAATAGTATAGGCCGGACCTCTTAGGAAGCCTTAAGGTTGCCGAATGACAGAAGCAACCGCTCTTACCTGAAAGATGAAAAAATTGGGGGTTATGCATTATGATGCGTTCACTTTTCTCCGGGGTGGCTGGTTTAAAAAACCACCAAACGCGGATGGATGTAATCGGCAATAACATTGCCAACGTAAATACCATAGGTTATAAAGCCTCACGGGTAACTTTTGAAGATATGCTGAGCCAGACGCTGCAGGGAGCTGCCAGCGCCGGCAATGGCCAAGGCGGGACTAATCCAATGCAGGTCGGCTTGGGGTCTGGGGTGGCCAGTATTGACACCATCTTTACCGATGGCAGTACTCAGTCTACCGGTAAGCAGACCGATATGGCTATTTCAGGAAATGGATTTTTTATTCTTCAGGCCGGTTCCAACGAAGTGTACACCCGGGCCGGGGATTTTGATTTCGATGAAGTCGGTAATTTGGTTGTTCCCGGTTCCGGTTACCGGGTTATGGGTTGGAACGTTGATTCTTCAGGAGCCATTAATACTGGCGGCAGCCTATCGCCTATCGTAATTTCTCCGACGAAAGTTATGCCGCCGAAAGCTACCACCAGCATCGATTATAGCGGCAATCTGACGGGCTCGACTACGGCTGGTGTGGGCACCACGGCGCAAACTTCAATTGACACATATGATTCACTGGGGGAAAAACATAAGGTTACTCAAAATTACCTAAAAACCGGTGATAATACCTGGCTGTTTAACACCAGTACAGCGAATGGAAATATTACGGCCGGTAAGTATGGGATTATAACGTTTAAAGCGGATGGAACGGTGGATTCGATTAAGGATATAACATTCCCCACTGGAACACAGACTACAGCGCTTTCTTTCTCTTCTATGCAGCTTAATAATACAGCAAGTTCTTTGAATACAATTACTTTTAATGCTGTGGATTCCTCTGGAGTTTCGCAGGCTTATACGATGGAAATTTCCAATAACACACCGTATGTTGCTGGGGCTACCGATGGTCAGTGGAGTTATACCATCAAAGATAGTTCAGGCGCCTCTGTTGGTACGGGAACAATAACCTGCGACCAAACTAGTGGTAACTATACCATTGCTCAGGGAACTCCTTTTGCTATAAGTGGCAATAATGTTGCTTTGTCGGTAGGGACTTCTGTAGCCCCGGCGGCTAGTACTATTGTATCCTATTCACAAAATGGCGTAGCTAAAAGTATCCCGACTAGTGCAGTAGATTTTTCCGCGGTGAAACTTAACAATACCTCGGAGTCAACAGGTACAACCTATTTTACGGCAGTAGATTCGGATGGTGCTTTACATTCCTATAAGATGACTTTAAAGAATACTACGCCGTATGATAGTGCAGGCCCTACCAACGGTGTTTGGAGCTATACGATTAGTGATGCATCGGATACTACGAATGCTTCGCTGGGGGCAGGTACGATTACTTATAATGGAACCAACTATGCCTTCTCACCCGCCAGTGTAACGTTAAATGGCAATAATGTTGCCCTGTCGGTAAGTAGCTTTACTGCGCCTGCGGCAGGTACTACCTCGCTAACTGCTTCCTTGCCTTATACGGTAGGCACAAGCTTGTCCGATTTAGCTATCACGCCGACAAACAGTTCCGCAGCTATGACGATTAGCCGGTCTTCAATGAACAATATTACCCAGTATGGTGGGTCCGATTCCTCTACGGTGACGGCTATTGATCAGAACGGTTATACCGCCGGTACGCTGCAGAAGAAAACAGTTGACAGCTCAGGCACAATCACCGGGACCTTTAGCAATGGGGAAACGATGAAGCTGGCGCAGGTTGCTTTGGCTACTTTTAGTAATCCTGGTGGTTTGACCAAGGTGGGCGACAGTCTGTATGAGAGATCGAACAACTCAGGAGAGCCGCAGCGCGGCGTTGCCGGTGACGGTGGTCGGGGCAAAATTGCTGCCAGTTCGCTGGAAATGTCTAATGTGGATTTGTCGCAGGAATTTAGTGATATGATCGTCACCCAGAGAGGATTCCAGGCAAATTCCAAGATTATTACTACTTCTGATGAGATGCTGGAAATACTGGCTAACCTCAAACGGTAATAGGAAATAGGGGGGATATATCCCCCCTCTATTTTAAATTGATTAGAGGAGAGATACCATGATAAGAGTGACAAGACTGAAATCGCAGGACCGGGATTTCATTTTGAATGCCGAATTAATTGAAACCATTGAGGCAACTCCTGATACGGTGATTACCCTTACCAACGGTAAAAAGCTGATCGTAGAAGAGACACCGCAGGAAATTGTGCGCAATGTGATGGAGTACAGAAGGGCGATTTTCCGTAATTTGCGTTAAACCTTAGCAAATAGCTGAAGACTGGCTTGCGCAGAAGCTGGTAAAACATTGGCAATAAAAATTTGATGAAAGTGAACTTAGTGGAAGGTAATTATCATGATCCTGTAGAATTTTGTAAGATCATGGTTCATAGGTATGAAAACAAGGTAGGGATAGTGTGCATGACGTTATTCCCTAGTCGATATAGTGCTTGCAGGTATTTTACATGGGGGTGTAGTCGTTGGCTGAAGAGAAAAAAAAGACTCCTGTCATGCTAATTGTTGGTATCTTGGTGTTTGGTCTGTTGTTGGCGGGAGGTATTTCCTATTTTATTGCTACAAAGATCGTTATGAGCAACAGCGCAAAAGAGGCTGAAGGAAAAAGCGCCCATCATGAGCCGGGTGTCTTTATGAAGCTAGGTGATGCCAAGGAAGGGCTGATCTTAAACATTGGGGGCGTAAACAGCGGCCGTTTTCTGAAAATTGGTCTGATTCTTGAAGTCAAACCGGAAAAGAATGAAGCGACGGAAGGAAAAATGCCTTCGCCCAGTGAAGTGAAAATTCTGGATGCGGTGGTGCGTACGTTACGATCGCAGAAAATCGAAGATTTTGAACCGCAAAAACAGGAGCAGCTAAAAGAACTTATCAAAAATGAGGTCAATAAATCCCTGGGGGAAGATCGTGTATATGAAGTTTATATAACGAATTTCGTTCTTCAATAAGCAGCATTGGCAGCCAGGCATGTAATCAGGGAAAGAAGGAGGAGGAACGTTGGCAGGAGATGTATTAAGCCAGTCTGAGATTGACGATCTGTTGTCGGCTTTGTCGACAGGCGTGGTTTCAGCAGAGGATATTCAAACAGAGCAGAAGCAGAAAAAAATAAAAGTATATGATTTTAAGCGGCCGGATAAGTTTTCGAAAGACCAAATCCGCACGTTATATATGCTGCATGAAAATTTTGCCCGTCTGCTAAATACCTATCTTTCCACCCATTTGAGAACGCTGGTGCATATTGATGTTGCGTCGGTAGACCAATTGACCTATGAGGAGTTCATTCGTTCTCTGCCAAACCCCAGTGTTATTAGTGTATTTCAAATGCGTCCTTTAAAGGGCAATGTAATTTTAGATATAAACCCGAATATTGTGTTTTCTATTATTGAACGGCTGTTTGGCGGCAGCGGGCAGGCTCCAGGGAAGCCGCGGGCGCTTACCGATATTGAGGAAGCGATTACCAAGCGGGTGATTAGTAAGGCACTGGAAAGTTTTCAGGAAGCCTGGAAACAGGTGGTGACCATCGAGCCGCGTTTGGAAGTAATTGAGACCAATCCGCAGTTTACCCAAATTGTTCCGCCTAATGATATGGTTGTTATTGTCACTTTGCAGACCAAAATCGGCCAGACAGAAGGACTTATCAATATCTGTATTCCCTATCTGGTTTTAGAACCGATCATGTCCAAGCTGACCACTACTTTCTGGGTGTCGTCGGCATCTACCAGGCAATCGCTGCCGGAGCATATCAATGCACTGCAGCGCAAGCTGGAACGGACCTTCATCCCGATGATTGTAGAACTTGGCGGCAGTATTATTACGGTTCAGGAACTGTTAGGCCTAACTGTCGGTGACGTACTGCAGTTGGATACCAAGTTTGAAGAGGATTTGCTGCTTCGTATCGGACAGCGGGAAAAGTTCAAGTGCAAGCCCGGTCTTTCCGGCAGTAAGGTTGCTATACAAATTACTGAAAAAATAGTAGAAGGAGATGATACCGATGAATGATGGCTTTCTGTCTCAGGAAGAAATTGACGCTTTGCTGAAAGGCGGCGATACGCCTTCATCTCCTCCGGCAACGCAAGCGGCACAGGCGGAGCTAACGGATATCGAAAAAGATGCGCTTGGTGAAATCGGCAACATATCCATGGGCAGTGCGGCAACTTCCTTGTCTATTTTATTGGGGCGGCGCGTATCCATCACTACGCCGAAGGTATCCATTTCTTCGCTGGAAGAAATACAAAGTCAATATCCTTTGCCGTATTTGGTGATTGAAGTCGGTTATACGCATGGGATTAACGGTACAAATTTGCTGGCGGTGCGGGAAAATGACTCGCTGATTATTGCTGATTTGATGATGGGCAATGACGGCACCAATCCTCCCGGTGAATTAAGTGAGCTCTACATGAGCGCGGTAGGCGAAGCCATGAACCAAATGATGGGATCTGTGGCCACTTCGATGTCGACTATCTTTAAAAAGAAAATTGATATATCGCCGCCGGTAGTCAACCTGGTTGATTTTGCTACCAGCAAGGATATCAGCACGATGGCGGCAAAGGCAGAAAGTGTGGTTAGGGTTGCCTTTCGGATGGAAGTGGAGAATCTGATTGACAGTGAAATTATGCAGATTTTGCCGGTAGATGTAGCAAAAGAAATGGTGGACAGTCTGATGAATGTGGTGCAAGCCGAGTCGGCTGCACCTCCGGCACCGGCTAAACCGGCACCTCAGGCAGCGCCGGCCATGGCTGCAACGGCACCGCAGAACCAGCCGGCAGCGGCTTATGCCCAACAGGCGGCGGCAGCAGTTGCTATGGCACCCAAGCCGGCGGTTGCTTCCAATGTTACCGTGCAGCCGGTACAGTTTGCTCCGTTGGTACAGCCTTCGCTGACAGTGGGAGAGACCAATATCGGTCTGCTGCTGGATGTTCCGCTGCAGGTTACGGTAGAACTAGGCCGTACCCGTAAACTGATCCGGGAAATTCTGGAACTAACACCCGGCGCGGTGATCGAATTGGATAAATTGGCCGGAGAGCCGGTGGATATACTGGCCAACGGTAAGCTGATTGCCAAGGGAGAAGTGGTTGTCATTGATGAGAATTTCGGGGTCCGGATTACAGACATTATCAGTCCGCTGGAACGGGCGGCCAATTTGCAGTAGCTGATGGACAATGCGTGTCCGGTCTACAAGAATCAAGATTAAGATAGGAGAGATTTATATATGGCAACAAAGATATTAGTGGTAGATGACGCAGCATTTATGAGAATGATGATTAAAGATATTTTATCGAAAAATGGTTATGAAGTTGTGGGGGAAGCAGAAAACGGCCTGAAAGCTGTGGAAAAGTGGCAGGAACTGCATCCCGATCTAACGACAATGGATATTACCATGCCTGAAATGGATGGGATCAGCGCGGTGAAGGAAATTAAAAAAATAGACCCCGGTGCCAAAATTATTATGTGCAGTGCCATGGGGCAGCAGGCCATGGTTATTGAAGCCATTCAATCAGGCGCCCGGGACTTTATTGTAAAACCCTTCCAGCCAGACAGGGTATTAGAGGCAGTCAGAAAAGCAGTCGGCTAAACATGATAAGGAAAGTAATTGCTTGTTTGCTGCTGCTTAGTACAGTTTTTTTGCCCTTACAGATTCTGGCTCAGGAGACGACAGGTACTTATTTGCAGTACCAGGAGCCTAAAGCTCCGGAAATCTCCTGGCTGTCTTCTATCGCTTATATCTTTTCCTTATTGGTTACTTTTGGGGTTATTTTGTTTTTAGCGTATCTTGCATCACGCTTCCTGGGGAAAAAAATGGGAAGCTTGTCGGCAGTCAATGGCGGGCGGATACTAAGCTCCATTTCTTTGGGCACCAACCGCGCCGTACAGGTGGTTGAAATTGCCGGGAAAGTGCTTGTATTGGGTGTAACTGACCACACGATTGTGTTATTGCAGGAAATTACGGATGAAACGGAAATTGCCAGGCTTAAAGACAGACCGGCGGTCGCGGTCCAGCCCCAATTCGGCACTTTATTTGAAAGACACCTTACTTCCCTACAGAATATAGCACAAAAATTTCCCGGAGTACTTGATTCGCGGCAGGAAAATGATCGTAGGAAGAGGTAACGTGTTGTGTTTAAAAAGTATACAATTGTTCTAGTTGCACTCCTGCTTATAACCGGAGGGTGTTTGCAAACCGCGGAAGCGGCGCCGTTAGTGCCGTTTCCCAGTGTTAATATTGGTGTGAATTCGGCGGCAAATCCGCAGGATACGGCGTTGAGCCTGCAGCTCCTGTTCATGCTGACGGTATTGTCGATTGCACCGTCCATTCTGATTATGATGACGTCTTTTACCCGGATTATTGTGGTGTTGTCCTTTTTGAGAAGTGCCCTGGCAACTCAGCAGATGCCTCCTAATCAGATACTTGTTGGACTGGCCTTATTTCTGACCTTTTACACTATGTCGCCTTATGTGGATCAAATGAATAAAAATGCTTTGCAGCCCTATCTGGCGGGAAGCATTACGCAGGAAGCCGCCATGACCGAGGCGATGAAGCCGATGCGCGAATTTATGTTTAAACAAACACGAGAAAATGATTTGGCGCTTTTTGTCAATCTGGCGGAAAGTGAACGGCCTAATTCGCCGGAGGATGTGCCGACGATGACTCTGATTCCGGCTTTTATCATCAGTGAACTTAAAACAGCCTTTCAAATCGGCTTTTTACTGTATATCCCTTTTATTGTCATTGACATGGTGGTGGCAAGTACTTTGATGGCCATGGGGATGATGATGGTGCCGCCGGCGATGATTTCTCTCCCGTTTAAGATCTTATTGTTCGTATTGGTTGACGGGTGGCATTTGATTATTCATTCACTCATTACCAGCTTTAGATAGGAGGGCGGACAAATGTCGAGCGATTTAACAATACAGATAGGCCGGGATGCGCTTTACATGGTGATGCTAATTTCCGCGCCGATGCTGGGCTTGGGCCTTTTGGTGGGGGTTATGGTCAGTATCTTTCAGGCGACCACGCAGATTCAGGAGCAGACACTGGCGTTTATTCCAAAAATTATTGCCGTATTTATCGCGATTTTGGTTTTTGGCCCCTGGATGCTTAGTTTGCTGGTAGATTATACAAGGGAAATTTTTCTCAGCATGCCGACCATGATACATTGATGGCGGCAAATTAACCGATAATTGGCGCAGTATTATTTTGAGGTGGTAAGGCAGTTGGATATATTCTCAATGATGGAAAATCAGGTCGGGGTATTTTTGCTGATCTTTACCCGGATGAGCGGAATTTGTGTGGCGGCCCCTATCTTTGGCAGCCGGAATCTTCCAGCTTATGCGAAGGCCGGTTTGTCTCTGGCGTTGACCTATGTTATTTTTCCGCTGGTCTTTCAGGCTGACATGTATATCCCGTCGCAACTACCGCCTTATGTATTTCTTGTTTTTAAAGAATTTATAGTTGGTTTGTTGATTGGCTTTGTCTGCTCCATGGTGTTTCACGCCGTGCAGATGACAGGCAATCTGCTGGACATGCAGATTGGATTTGGTATTGTAAATACAATTGATCCCATGTCAGGACAACAAATTCCCCTCGTTGGGAATTTTAAATATATTTTAGCGCTGCTTACATTTTTGTCCGTGAACGGGCATCATGTGTTGTTATCGGCTCTTTTTTCCAGCTTCCGTATGGTTCCGCTAACCCAGGTACAGCTACAGCCGCAGTTAGCCGGAATCTTTATTGATTTGGTCAGCAGTATGTTTATCCTGGCCTTTAAAATCAGTTTGCCCGTTCTAGTTGCCATAATTTTGACCGATGTGGCGCTGGGGATTCTGGCGCGAACAATGCCGCAGATGAATATTTTTGTCGTCGGTATACCGGGTAAGATTATTATCGGCATTTTTTCCTTATCGTTAGCCTTGCCTTTTTATATTCTTTTTTTGGAAGTGGCATTTAATGGAATGTACAGCGACATGTATCACCTGCTATCCAAGCTTAAATGACGGACAGTCGAATTATAAGCTGAGACAGCTTAATCTTCAACTTTTCAATGAAGAGAAGACCGAAGATCCGACCGCCAAAAGGCAGCAGGAATCGCGGGAAAAGGGGCAAGTTGCCAAGAGTATGGAAGTTAATTCCGTCTTTGTGGTGATGGCCGCCTTCCTGGCTCTTAAGGGGTTTGGCTCTTATATGTACAGCGAACTGACTCATTTTATGGTGTTGCTTTTTTCCTATGGAAATGCTGATTTTACGATAAACAGTATTCATCATTTATTTATCGAAGCCAGTATTGTTTTTATTAAGGTCTGTTTCCCCATTATGTTTGTTGTGCTGATTACGGCATTAGCTGTGAATTTTCTCCAGGTCGGGTTTCTCTTTTCGCTGGAGCCGCTGATCCCTTCTTTCGAAAAATTGAGCTTTAACCCGGCAAAGGCTCTGCAAAAGATGTTTTCCAAACGTTCTCTGGCTGAATTGGTAAAGTCATGCATCAAAATTGCCATTGTCGGCTATTTTATTTATCGTTTTGCCGTCAAAGAGACCATGCAGGTACCTAAACTGGCCAGTGTTGATTTATTTGATTCCCTGCAATTTATTGCTTCCCTGGTACTGAATTTAGTTTATCAAATTTCTGCTGTTATGATTATTCTGGCGGCTTTGGACTACTTCTATCAAGGCTGGGAGCATAAGAACAGTCTAAAAATGACCAAGCAGGAAGTTAAGGAAGAATTCAAACAGGTGGAAGGAAATCCGGCGATCAAAAGTAAAATCAGAGAGCGACAGCGGGCCATGGCTATGCGCCGGATGATGCAGGAGGTGCCAAAGGCTGATGTAGTGGTTACCAACCCGACCCATTTCGCGGTTGCCCTGAAATATGATAAATCAATGCCTGCTCCTACGGTGGTGGCCAAAGGGCAGGATTTAATTGCCCAGCGGATTAAGGAAATCGCTCAGGAGCACCGCGTGGTAATTGTTGAGAACAAACCGCTGGCGCGGACCCTGTTCGCCAGTGCTGAAATCGGGCAGATCATTCCCCAGGACCTGTATCAGGCTGTTGCCGAAGTGCTGGCCTATGTATTCCGCCTGAAAAAACGTCTTTCTTAGATTTGTAATCTACTTTGTGACCAAGCCGCAGAAGGAGTGATGAACTTTGGTTGCACAAACATCTCCGTTTGCCAAAATATTAAAATATAGCGATATCCTTGTAGCTGTGGCATTAATCACAATTGTTATTATGATGATTATTCCGCTGCCGACCCTGATTTTGGACTTATTATTATCTTTGAATATTACCTTGGGTCTGGTGATTGTCATGGTGGCGGTGTATACGGTCAATCCTCTGGAATTTTCTGTATTTCCTTCTTTGCTGTTAATTACCACCCTGTTCCGGTTGGCCTTGAACGTGTCTTCCACGAGATTGATTCTGCTTGACGGTTATGCCGGTGATGTGATTTTGGCGTTCGGTAACTTTGTTGTCGGCGGTAATGCCGTTATCGGGTTTATTATTTTCGTAGTGCTCATCATCATTCAGTTTATTGTTATTACCCGCGGCGCGGAGCGGGTTGCCGAAGTTGCTGCCCGGTTTACGCTGGATGCCATGCCCGGTAAACAGATGAGTATTGACGCCGATTTGAACGCGGGCTTGATCAGTGATGCCGATGCCAGACAGCGCCGTAAGAACATTCAGCAAGAAGCCGATTTTTACGGCGCCATGGATGGGGCCAGTAAATTTGTTAAAGGCGACGCTATTGCTGCTATCATTATTATTATTATCAATATTGTCGGCGGTTTTGTCATAGGCATGTGGCAGAGAAATATGGAAATCCTCCAGGCGTTACAAAGCTATACGCTGCTGACTGTGGGGGAAGGCCTGGTCAACCAGATACCGGCCCTCTTAATATCGACGGCTACCGGTATTGTCGTGACGCGGGCTGCTTCCGAGTCGAACCTGGGACATGATCTTGCCAGCCAGATTTTTGCCAATTCACGCGTGTTCTTTATTGTCTCCGGCGTATTGTTACTGCTGGGCTTTGTACCGGGCTTGCCGGGAATACCGTTTTTGTCGCTTGGTATTATTCTATTCTTTATCGGTTATACACTGCATAAAAACGTTAGATCGGTTGCGCAGCAAGAAATTGATAATCAGGAAGAAAAAGAAAAAGAAGAGGTCCGCAAACCGGAAAATATTGTTTCGCTCCTGCAGGTTGATCCAATGGAGCTGGAGATTGGCTATAGCTTAATTCCCATGGTAGATGTAGGGCAGGGCGGTGATTTGTTGGACCGGGTTGTCATGATCCGGCGCCAGTGCGCTCTGGAAATGGGATTGGTAGTTCCTACCATCCGTATTCGCGATAATATCCAACTCAAGCCCAATGTGTATGTAATTAAGCTGAAAGGTATTGAAATTGCTAAAGGCGAGCTTTTGTTAGATCATTATATGGCGATGAATCCTGGAACCGTTTTTGAGGAAATGACCGGCATTGAGACTGTGGAACCTGCTTTTGGCCTGCCGGCGCTTTGGATTCAAGAAGCCAACCGGGAACAGGCGGAATTGGCCGGTTATACCGTGGTCGATCCGGTTTCCGTTTTGGCCACCCATTTAACTGAAGTGATTAAAACCTTTGCGGCGGAAATATTAGGTCGTCAGGAGACACAGACGCTGCTTGACGGGGTGAAACAGCATAACGCCGCATTGGTCGATGAGCTTACACCGAACTTACTGTCAGTCGGCGATATACAAAAAGTTCTGGCCAATCTGTTGCGGGAACGGATTTCCATCCGGGATATGGTAACTATCTTGTCTACCTTGTGCGATTACGCAACCTTAAGCAAGGATACCGAATTGTTATCGGAATATGTGCGCCATGCACTGGCCCGGCAAATTTCCCGGCAATATGCTCCCAATGACACACTGGCCTGTTTGACGATTGATCCCCAGTTGGAAAATAAAATTTCGTCTTCCGTACAGCGTACCGAGCGTGGCTCTTTTGTGGCGCTGGATCCTAATACCATGCAAGTGTTGATTAGAAATTTGAATACTGAACTGCAGAAATTAACGAATATGGGCTATCAGCCGCTTATTTTGGCTAGCCCGGCAGTCAGATTGTATTTCCGCAAATTGACGGAGCGGGTTGCGCCGACACTGACAGTACTTTCTTATGCGGAATTAGAACCTAAAGTGGAAGTTCAGGCGTTAGGGATGGTGAAAGTATAATTGAAAGTGAAAATTTTTACTGCTGCCACCATGCAGGAAGGTATGGCACAAATAAAAAGTGAATTGGGCCGTGACGCCGTCATTCTTCACACCCGCCGCTTGAAAAAGGGTGGTGTGCTGGGCTTTTTCGGCAAGGAAGTGATTGAAATTACCGCCGGGGTGGAAGCAACGCCACAAGTAGCGACACAGGCAACGGTTCCGGTGCCGGAAGTCAAAATGCCTCCGGCCAGACCTGTCCTCATTGACGGTGATTCTAAAATGACGGCGGTACAATTGGAGCTCGGTACGATGCGTAAGCTCTTGGAACAGGTTTTGCATAAGATTCCGCTTCAGGAAGAGAAAAAATCGCCCGTTTTTGCCATGCTGGAGCAAAACGACATTGATGAACAGATTGCAGCCGAACTAGTCAGGGAAGCTGCCAAGACGAAATTCCCGGCGGGTATACATTTTACAGAGGATCAGGCTGTCCTGGAAGTTCTGCGTACTTATCTGCAACGGAGCGAAGGTATTACCGTTCTGCCGAATGCAACAAAGACGGTGGCTTTTATCGGGCCGACCGGTGTGGGAAAGACAACCACCATCGCCAAACTGGCCGCTAATTTTGCCATTAAGGAAGGGTTTAAGGTAGCTCTGATTACAGCCGATACTTACCGGATTTCAGCGGTTGAACAATTAAAGACCTACGCCGATATTATCGGCGTTCCCATTGAGATTGTCTATACGCCCGACGAACTGAAGCTGGCTATTCAGCGGCATCAGGACAAGCAGTTGATTCTTATTGATACAGCGGGGCGCAGCCCCAAAAACCACTACCAGTTGGGTGAACTGCAGGCTTTGCTGGAGATTAATCCTTATATCGAGGTGCATCTGGTATTAAGTATGACTACGAAATACAAAGAAGCGCTGGATATTGTTCATAGTTTTTCCGGCTGTTCGCCTCAGAAATTCTTATTTACCAAACTTGATGAGGCCAGTAACATTGGAACCATGCTCAATTTGTTATATCAGTTTCCGGTCACCCTTTCCTATGTGGCTACCGGCCAAAATGTTCCCGATGATATTGAACTGGCCGATCCCGGTAAGTTAATGAATTTAATACTGAAGGAGTAAGCTATGCGGGATCAAGCAGAAAAATTAAGAAAGATTGTTCAGCAATCCCGTTTTGCCAATCACGCGCCCTTACCGGCCAGGGACCGGGCCAAGACCCGTGTCATAGCTGTAACAAGCGGTAAAGGCGGTGTGGGGAAAACGAATTTTACCGTAAACCTATCCTTGGCATTAGCCGGACTGGGCCAGAAGGTTGTCTTACTGGACGCCGACCTGGGGATGGCTAATGTTGATGTGGTGCTGGGTTGTCCGGCCACTTATAATTTGCTGAACCTGGTAGAAGACCGTATTCACATTGAAGATGTCACGGTAAATGGACCGCGGGGCATACGCTTCCTTTCCGGCGGGTCGGGAGTATATGAGCTGGCTAACATGAATTCCGTTCAAATACACCATATCCTCAGTCAACTTAGTGTCCTGGAAGACTGGGCAGACATTATTTTAGTTGACACAGGCGCAGGTATCGGCCGTAATGTGCTTGACTTTGTCATTGCAGCCGATGAAGTGATTATTATTACGACGCCTGAACCGACGGCGATGACCGATGCTTATGCGATGATGAAAGTGTACGCCGGTCAGAAAGGGACTTCGCCGCTGAGGCTGGTGGTGAACAGGGTATTGGATTCCCAGGAGGGAAGGGATGTGGCGGAGCGGCTAAATACCGTGGCCACCCGCTTTTTAGGACTGCAGCTTCATAGTCTGGGGATGGTTTATGAAGATACCAATATGCGCCAGGCGGTAAAATTCCAGACTCCGATGCTACTTGCCTACCCGGATAGCGTAGCTTCACAATGTATTGAGAGCATTGCGCGAAAATTGCTGTATACCGGCAGCTCCAGTGTGTTGACGGGAATCAGAGGCTTTTTTAATCGAATATTTGACATTATTTGATAAATTTTAGTAATTTTTTACGGCAAGGAGGAATCCTTATTTTAGAAGAAGAAGTATTTAAGATAAATCAACGCCTGACTTTGATTTTACCGGAGAAGGTTAGTGTAGCCGAATGTTACAGCCGCATAGAGGATATGACTCCTGAGGCCATGACGATCGCCATGCCGATGAGCAAAGGTTATCCTATCATTATTCCCAACGGAAGTACCGTCTGGGGCAGAGTGGTGGAAAACGGCCAGGTGTATCAATTTCAAAGCACCGTTACAGGCAAGAGGATATCACCGCTGCCTGTTTGGATCTTAACCTTGCCTACTAATATTACTAAAGTACAGCAGCGTTCCTTTGTCCGGTTGGATATTATCTTACCTGTTAAGATTCAAATGATGTCTGAACAACAGGGTGAGGATGCGCCCTTATATGATCTGCTGACTAAGAATATCAGTGGCGGCGGTGTTTGCCTGATCAGTCAGGATAAACTTAAGCTTGGCACCAAACTAAATGTGCAGCTCCAACTGCCTGAGCAGGAAGTCTGGACAATTGCCAGTGAAGTGGTTAGATTGGATATGCCCCAGAATGATCGGCAATTATATTGGATCGGTATTAGATTTCTGGATATTGCAGAACCCATAAGAAACAGGTTGATTCGCTTTATTTTCAGAAAACAATTGGAACAGCGGCAGAAAGAAGTGTAGTTTTAACGGGATGGGGTGGATTTGGGCATGATTAAAGTATTAATTGTTGAGGACTCTGCGTTTATGCGAAAGTTGCTATCCGACGTATTTTCCGCTGAGTCGGACTTTATAGTAGATACGGCACGCAATGGCAAAGATGCTCTTGATAAAATAAAAAGATTTAAACCCGATTTGATCACTATGGATGTGGAAATGCCGGTTATGGACGGCCTGACAGCCTTAGAAATCATTATGAGGGAAAACCCCACACCGGTAGTTATGGTTAGCAGTCTGACAAGAGACGGCGCCGAAGCCACCATGAAAGCTCTGGACTTGGGAGCGGTTGATTTTGTGGCTAAAACCGCCGGCCCCATATCCAGTGTGGCGGGCATCGGTACTGAAATTATAAATAAATGCCGGGCGGCAGCTCAGGTAAATGTACAGACTTTACGTAGAAAGCCTTTCAGTGCTGTACCGTTGCCGGCAAAGCCGGTGATTTCTTCCGCTCCTTTACCTGTTAAAACATCGGAATATCCGGCTGTTTCCGAGGAGCGTATTGTGGCCATCGGTACTTCGACCGGCGGGCCGCGGGCCTTGCAAGAAATTATTACAAAGCTTCCCGGCAATCTGCCTTGCGGTGTGGTTGTTGTCCAGCATATGCCTCCCGGCTTTACCAAATCGCTGTCGGAACGGTTGAACTCGTTATCTTCGGTAACTGTAAAAGAGGCGGAGCATAATGATGTCATCAGACCGGGATTAGTGCTTATTGCTCCCGGTGATTATCATATGACGGTGGAGGCAGAAGGCGGCAGGAAGGTAGTTAAACTTGCTCAGAATCCGCCAATCGGCGGTCACCGTCCGGCTGTCGATCCGATGCTGGAATCGGTAGCCAAGATATACGGGGCCAAAGCGGTCGGTGTCATCCTAACCGGAATGGGCCATGACGGGGCCAAAGGGATGCAAACTATTAGGCAGCAAAAGGGGTATACGATAGCTGAAGATCAGTCAACTTCTGTAGTATTTGGAATGCCCAAGGCAGCCATAGAATTGGGGGTTATTGATAAAGTTCTGCCACTTCCGGCCATTGCGTCGGAAATTATTAGATCTCTCGCTAAATAATGCTACTACAACTTCAACGGAGGTGTAAATGATGGATCTCAGTCAATATATGGGAATGTTTTTGGAAGAATCGCGTGAACATCTGCAAACCCTGAACCGCTGCCTGCTGGATCTGGAGAATGATCCGAGTGACTTGTCAGTGCTGGATGAAATTTTTCGAAGTGCCCATACCATTAAAGGTATGTCCGCTACCATGGGATTCACAACGGTTGCTGAACTTACTCATGAAATGGAAAATGTACTGGATTTATTGCGGAAGGGTCAATTAAAAGCCGATCACTCAATTATTGATACGGTTTTTAAATGTGTTGATACGCTGGAGCAACTGGTGGAAAGCATTGCGAGCGGGGATGAGAATGGATTGGATATCAAGCCGCTGATTGCTAAGCTTAAAGCGATTGCCAGCGGAGAAAGCACGGCGGAAGCTGTGCACTCGGTTGAGCCGGCCGCCGGCAATAATGTGGTGCTTGATGAAACGGAACTGGAAGTGGCTAAAAAGGCCAAGGCCAAGGGGTTGCAGACGGTCGGTGTTGATATTTCACTGCGTGAGGGTTGCCTGCTAAAATCAGCCAGAGCGTACATGGCCATGAGTGCTTTGGAAGAGCTGGGCGATGTCATTAAAAGTACGCCTCCGGTAGAAGATCTGGAAAAAGAAAATTTTGGCCTTAGTTTTCAGGTAATCCTGGTGACTGATGCCGAAGCTGACAAAATTCAGCAGATGGTGCTTGGTATCTCGGAAATTGAAACGGTGGAAGTAAGGGCCTGTGATTTGACGGATACGCAGCCGGAACCTGAAGCGCAAGTAGCCGCCCCTGCCGTAGAAGCCGCACAACCCAACCCCACAGTCAAAGCGACGGTGGAGGAAAAGAAAGAAAAAGCGGTTGCGGCACCGGCGCCCCATGCCGACAAAAAACTAAAGGGTGGCCAATCGGTCCGGGTGGATATCGACAAGTTGGATAACCTGCTTAATCTGGTAGGAGAATTGGTTATCAATAAGACCCGTTTGGAACAGATCGGGCTGACCCATCGTCTAACCGACTTAGTGGAAACAATCGAGCAAATGGACCGGGTGACTACCGATTTGCAGGCTGTGGTCATGAAAGTGCGAATGGTACCTGTCGGTCAGGTCTTTAACCGTTTTCCGCGAATGGTTCGCGACCTCTCCCGTGATCTGAACAAGGAAGTTAATTTAATTATTCAAGGGGAAGAGACCGAACTGGACCGTACGGTTATTGATGAAATCGGCGACCCGTTGGTCCATTTACTGCGTAACGCGATTGACCATGGGATTGAGCAGCCCGAAGCCCGTCAGGCAAAAGGCAAAGACCCTATTGGTGAAATTCGTCTGATTGCCCGTCATGAGGGAAACAATGTCATCATTATGGTTGAGGATGACGGTAACGGCATTAATCCGGACGCACTCAAGCAGAAGGTAGTGTCTAAAGGGCTCTTGAGCCAGGCGGAAGTTGACAAAATGGATAATAACGAAGCCGTACGACTAGTCTTTTTACCCGGATTTTCCACTGCTGAAGTGGTTACCGATGTATCCGGCCGGGGTGTTGGCATGGATGCGGTAAAGAATAAAATCGAGTCGTTAGGCGGCATGGTTGATGTAGAAACCAAAGTAAACGAAGGCAGCCGGTTTAAAATCCGTTTGCCGCTGACGCTGGCGATTATTCAGGCGCTGCTGGTGAAAGTAAGCGAAGAAATTTATGCAATTCCTCTGGGCTCGATCGACAGTACGATCAATATCACACCCAGTGACATTAAAACCATCCAAAACAAGGAAGTCATATTACTGCGGGGGCAGATTATTCCAATCGTCCGCTTAAATGACAGACTGAATATACCTGCATCGGCCGGTGAGGAACCGGAAGAGCTGTTTGTGGTTATCGTACATATGGGGGATCAGCGTGCCGGTATTATTGTGGACAATTTAATCGGTCAGCAGGAGATTGTTATCAAATCGCTAGGTAAGTTACTGGCCGGCATCAAAATCATTGCCGGAGCCACGATTTTGGGTAATGGCCAGGTTGCCCTTATCCTTGACGTCGGTTCGTTGATGCAATAGTAAAGAAAGGAGGCGGCAGATATGACAACAGAAATAATGACTGCTGATGCGGCAACTTATTCGAGCAACGAAGTTCAGTTGGTTGCTTTTAAGCTGGGGCGGGAAGAGTATGGCATTGACATTTTGCAGGTACAGGAAATAAAACGGATGACCGATATCACCAGAGTTCCCCATACCCCGGAGTATATTAAAGGTGTCATTAATTTGCGTGGCAGTGTTCTTCCCGTCATTGATTTAAAGACCAGGCTTGACTTGCTGGAACAGGATTATACCGATGATACCCGGATCATCATTGTTAAGGTGGATGAAATTGCCGTGGGCATGATTGTGGATGCCGTTTCGGAAGTCATGGCAATTGATCATGAGCAGATCGAGGTTTCTCAGGAAGCGGTCGGCGGGGTTTCGACCAACTATATCAGCGGCGTAGGCAAGCTGGAAAACCGCTTGATGATTTTACTGAATCTGGAAGCTATTATTGGTATCAATCAAGATATGTAATGGAGTCTCTTCAGCGGCTCTAGTTATTTAAGTGGGGTGGCAGTATTGTCCGAGGATATTTTGAAGTTGTCAGCCATGCAGCTTGACGCGCTGCGGGAGGTTGGCAATGTAGGCGCAGGAAATTCCGCGACGGCGCTATCGCAGATTATAAATCGGAAGATTGACATGACGGTCCCTCAGGTTGCTATCATGCCACTGGGGGATGTGCCGGATGTGGTTGGCGGACCGGACGCCATGGTAGCTGGTGTATATTTACGGGTCTTTGGTCCGGCGCCGAGCAGCATTTTATTCCTGTTGCCCAGAGAAAGCGCTTTTTATCTGGTGGATATGCTCATGGGGCGTGAGAGTGGCTATACCAAGTCATTAAGTACGATGGATGAGTCGGCGCTCATGGAAATTGGCAATATTTTGGCAGGTGCCTATTTGAATTCCCTATCGCATTTTACCAAATTGACCTTACTCCCTTCCATCCCCGCTCTGGCTATGGATATGGCCGGCGCTATATTAAGTGTCATTTTAATTCAGTTGGGACAGATGGGGGATCATGCGTTAGTCATTGAAACGGAATTTACGACAGAGACGGAAGGCGTTAAAGGGCACTTCTTCCTTATTCCTGATCCTGGATCGCTAGATACCATTATGGCAGCAATAGGGGTGAAGGGATAATGTCAGAGTTAATTAAAGTTGGCATGGCTGACTATAAGACCGGCAAGAATCCCAGCAGCTTGATTAGCTATGGTCTTGGTTCTTGCGTCGGGATTGCCATGTATGATGCTGTCAGCAAAATTGGCGGGTTAGCCCATATTATGCTGCCGGATAGCACGCAAGCCCGTTCCGCTGAGAATCCGGCAAAGTTTGCCGATACGGCGCTGCCGCTTATGCTGGACGAAATGTTACGGATGGGGGCAAGCAAATCTCGGATTACCGCAAAGATTGCCGGCGGAGCGCAAATGTTTACCTTTGCCAATGCGACCGACATTATGCGGGTAGGTGAAAGAAATTCGGAAGCCGTTAAAAATATTTTGAAAAAGATCGATGTTCGTATGATTGCCGAGGACACTGGCGGCAACTATGGACGTACGGTAGAATTGAAACTGGAATCCGGTATCTACCGGATTAAGACGATTGATAAGGGTGAAAAGGAATTGTAGTCAAGGGGGGATGAAGGTGTTCAAGCTAAAGTTTGCGGCTTGCTTGGCACTCCTTGTAGGGACCCTAACTGTTGTCATTGGTTTTGTGCATGATGCCAGACCGTTAACCTTATTATACCGTACTGCTATATCACTGGTTATATTTGGTATAGCCGGCTATGTAATTGGCAGTATGGGAGAAAAGTTTCTGTCCCGTTTGGCGGTCACGCCCTCTGATTCCGGCATTCACGATGCTGATATGTCCGGTGAGCCTCATACGGATCAGGAAGAGACCTCGTCATCCGCCCCATTTACTCCGTTTACTCCTGACAACTTGGCCCGGATTATAAAAAAGCAGATAGAATGAAGTAGTTGGGGGTTGTAGCTCGTTATGAGAGAAAAAAGCCAAAGCGGTGATTTGGAAATCAATACATGGTGGCTGGAATACCAAAAAAACAGGCAGCCCGATATACGCGAAAAAATTATCGAAACCTATTTACCGCTGGTTAAAGTGGTTGGCGGACGGATGGCCATATCCCTGCCTTCTCATGTGGACAGGGATGATTTGATTAGTAACGGTTTTTTTGGTCTCCTTGATGCGATTGAACGGTTTGATCTGGCCAGAGGCATCAAATTTGAAACCTATGCGGTAACCCGGATACGGGGGGCCATATTGGATGCCATCCGGGCGCAGGACTGGGTACCTGCTACGGTAAGGCAGAAGGCACGGCACTATGAACAAACGGTAGCCAAATTGGAGGCCAGCCTGGGACGGTCGGCTTCCGACACGGAAGTGGCCGAGGCACTGGGTGTGAAAATCGAAGATATGCACACACTGCTAAGCCAACTCAATGCCACAACAGTGATTCCGCTGGAGGAATTCGCCAAGGCCGAGACTATGCCGGCCCAATTGTTAAATCCTACTCAGCATATTGAAGCGGAAGAAGTGAAGGAAACCTTAGCCAAGAGTATTGACAAACTACCGGAAAAGGAAAAATTGGTAGTTAGCCTTTATTATTATGAAGAATTAACTCTTAAGGAAATTAGTCACATTATGAATTTAACTGAGGCCCGAATTTCTCAGCTTCATACAAAAGCGATTTTTCGTTTGCGGGGTGCACTTTCCCGCCTGAAGGCCTCTTTGCTGTGAGACATGAATAATAGGGGGCTGTCCTTATGTCTGAGAATATAAATGTTCTAGAAAATTCGACCGATGGCTACTTTCAGGTATTATTACAGGAAGATGGTTGCTATTTGACGGTATTTCCGCCGCGCGATGGTGGTATGCCGGTTGATGAAGCATTGATTTTTGAAGATTTAAATAAACGTGAAATAAACCATTGTGACAAGGTATTGGTTCAACAAGTGATCCGGGAGGCAGCCGGGAAGAGCATCCTGATTGCTCCGGCTGAGGCTGAACCGGTTATTCGTGTGCTGGTTTCGCGGGATAAGATGGAGGCTGCCCTGCAAATTGAGGTGCAGGGATCTGCGCGACCGGCGCTGCAGGATAAAGTTATGGAGCAAATCGCTAAAAGCGGAGTGACTTTCGGCATTGACGCCGATGCTATCCATACAGCCATTAATCAGCCTGGACAGGAAATTATTTTTGCCCGGGGGCAGCAACCAATACATGGGAATAATGCGTATATAAAGTATTTTGTGTCGACGGAAAACCAGGGCCGTCCGCTGGAAATGGCAGACGGCCGGGTTGATTTTAAAAATCTTAATCTGTTTACCGTGGTGCAGCCAGGTGACTTGCTTGCTCAGAAATATCCGGCCACTCAGGGTGAACAGGGATTTAACGTGCTGGGACAGGTGCTTCCGGCCAAACCGGGCAAGGATTTGCTGCTGCCAATGGGGAAAAACGTGGAAGTGGGGGAGCCTAATCAATTGGTGGCTTCTATCGCCGGTCAGGTACAGATTGTCAATAAAAAGGTCAGTGTCATTCCTCTTATTGAAATAAAGGGGGATGTGGACTTTTCGACAGGCAATATTGAATTTGTCGGCAGCGTCAATATTCGTGGCTCGGTGCAGCCGGGTTTTTTCGTAAAGGCCGAAGGCAATGTAGATGTGGCCGGAACCGTCAGCGGTGGGATTGTGGAAGGGAAAAACGTTATCATTAAGAGAGGCATTCAGGGAATGAGCCGCGGCTATATTCATGCCCGGGAAAATCTGATTACTCAGTTTATTGAAAATGCGACAGTCAGTGCCGGTAATGAGGTACAGGTCAGTGAGGCTATTCTGCATTCCCGGGTAAGTGCCGGCAAAAAGGTGGTTGTGGAGGGGCGGCGCGGTTTGATTACCGGCGGAACCATTTCGGCCGGGGAGGAAATCCGGGCGCAGAATGTGGGCAATCTTATGGCGGTGCCCACGGAATTAGAGGTTGGCGTTAACCCGACCTTGCGGGAGGAGTACCAGAAATTGCGTACGGAAATCCGCAAGGTAGAGGTCAGTCTGGATCAGACCCAAAAAGCGTTGACCATTCTTAAGGCAATGAACCAGAATACGATGGCACAGGATAAACGGGAAATGATGCTGAAGCTGACCAAGGCTCAATTTCATCTGGTAGGACAGCTTGGTAATATGCGCAAACGCTGGGAGGAAATCGAAGCGGCGCTGGAAGAAATGAAGGCGGGACGGATTAAGGTAGCCAATACTCTTTATCCCGGTGTAAAAGTTATTATCGGGACCTTGATTAAGCCGATCAGGGAAACCGTTCAATTTGCCTGTTTATTTGCCGAAGACGGAGAGATAAGAGTTGGAACTTTCAAATAACTAGCATCTTATCAGCCTTAATCCAGTGAATATGGTTTTCTGTTTTTCGCATCTTCTTCCTTAATGTTGCGAAAAATAACCTCGTCATGATCCTGTTGATTAAGGCTGACAAAGCACTAGCTTGTGAGGTGGGGAACGTGAATATACGACCTATAGACTTGCAAGTACTGATTCCGCGCACGACAGAAGTTGCCAAAAATCAAAACAACATCAATCAGCAAAATGTCGTTGCATCGGAACAATCGGCGGCGGAATGGCAAAAGCTATCTACTGTCCGGCAACAACAAATTCAACATACACCGAAAAGTGAAGGCGGCAGAGTCGGTGAGCGGGGAGGACAAAAACAGCCAGGCGGCGGGCACTCTTCCCGCGGCGGCGCAGGCGGGGGCGGCCAGCCGGAAGACGACGAGCTGCTTGCGAATGATCCTGTGCGGGGGCATACGATTGATATAAAAACCTGATAAAAGTGTGCAAGACATGGCAGGGTTGAAGTTTACAGTGATTAGAGGTGGTTTTATGTCCGGAAGTACGATGGTTACGGTAGCAGTACTTCTTTTTTTTGTATTTTTTATTTTTTATAAAAGAGATTTGGTTATGCGGCTGTTTTCCGTGGAAGCCCAGACCCCGGCCAATGAGCTGCAGGAGCGGTTGGAACGGACGGCCGATAACGTAATCTGGCGGCTGGAGGAGAAAATCGCCTATTTGGAGGCCTTATTAAAGGAGGCTGATCAAAAGATTGAACTGCTGGAAAGCAAAGTGGCGAGGGATGGTCAGGCCGAAAATGATGAAGCTACAGTTCCTGAGGTATCCTTTATGCCGCCGGCAAGAGCTGCCTCGCTGTATCAGCAAAGCAGCCTTCAGCCGGCGAAGGATAGACAGGAGGAACTGCTCCGGTCAGAAGCCCCGGCGGTGGAACCTAAGGGGAGACCTGTTCCGCAAGATAAGCATAAAGTTATTGTCGCCATGGCCGAACAGGGCTTTAACGTTACCGAGATAGCCAAAGCAGTGGGGATGGGCAAGGGTGAAATCATGCTGGTGTTGCAATTGAATAAGAAGTGAGATTTTTTTGCATAATATACATGAAAAATCTAGAACAATACTTGTTCTGTCTAAAGAGTTATGGTATACTAATTTTTGGTGTAAATCACACACGCATTTCAATTTTGTACTGTGCTGTTGGTAGCTATATCAACGGTGAAAACAAAAGATGCGGAATGCGGCGGAAAATTAACAGGAGGTGGCATGTTATGTCAGTAATTTCAATGAAACAGCTTTTAGAAGCAGGTGTACACTTTGGACACCAAACCAGAAGATGGAACCCTAAGATGGCTCCATACATTTTCACGGAGCGTAACGGCATCTATATTATCGATTTGCAGAAAACCGTTAAAAAGGTAGAGGATGCGTATAATTTCGTACGTGAAATCGCTGAACAGGGTCAAACCATTCTGATGGTGGGCACCAAAAAACAAGCACAGGAGGCTGTCAAGGAAGAAGCCAGCAAGTGCGATATGTATTATGTTAATGAAAGATGGCTGGGAGGCATGTTGACTAACTTCCAAACCATTCAAAAACGGATTAACCGTTTAAAAGAATTGGAAGATATGGAAGCCAACAACGTGTTTGATGTATTACCGAAGAAAGAAGTCATTGCTCTTCGTCATGAAATGGAAAGACTGCAAAAATTCCTTGGCGGCATCAAAAACATGAAGAAACTTCCGGGTGCTTTATTTATCATTGATCCCCGCAAGGAGCGTATTGCCGTTGCGGAAGCGAAAAAATTGGGGATTCCTATCGTAGCGATCGTGGACACCAACTGCGACCCTGACGAGGTGGACTATGTGATTCCTGGCAATGATGACGCGATCAGAGCCGTTAAATTGTTAACCGGCAAAATCGCTGATGCCATATTGGAAGGTCGTCAAGGCGAGCAGACAGCTGAAGCTGCAGCTGAGTAATAAAAAAGGTAAGGGGCAGTACGATTATGCCCCTTACCTTTACTAGTAGACAGGAGGATTTTACGTGATAACAGCAGGGATGGTAAAAGAATTGCGCGAGCGCACAGGCGCGGGCATGATGGATTGCAAAAAGGCGCTCAACGAAACCCAGGGAGATATGGATAAAGCCATTGACTTCCTGCGGGAAAAGGGACTGGCTGCTGCTGCCAAAAAGGCGGGCCGTGTGGCGGCTGAAGGTCTGGTGGAATCCTACATACATGGTGGCGGACGGATTGGCGTACTGGTAGAAGTTAACTGCGAAACCGACTTCGTGGCAAAGACCGAAGGTTTTAAAGCGCTGGCCAAGGATATCGGCATGCAGATTGCCGCAGCGAATCCCAGCTATGTAAGACGGGAAGAAGTGCCGGCCGAAATCATTGAACACGAAAAAGAAGTACTGCGGGCCCAGGCATTAAATGAAGGAAAGCCGGCTAATATTGTTGAAAAAATGATCGTCGGACGTGTTGAGAAGTTTTATAAGGAAGTATGTTTGATGGAACAACCGTTCATCAAAGATCCGGATAAAACAATTGCTCAATTGGTAACCGAGAGCATTTCTAAGATTGGTGAAAATATTTCTGTCAGAAGATTTACCAGATACCAACTGGGTGAAGGTATCGAGAAAAAAGCGAATGATTTTGCCAATGAAGTTATGGCGGCTGTAAAAAAATAAGAGAACACGGTTTGTGTTCTCTTTTTTTGAAAGTACTTTTTCAATAAAAAGGTATTACTGTGAATTTCGTAGAATGTATTTAATTCATGAGAGTTGGGTGAACATAAGTGAGTGCCGCAAAATATAAGCGTGTAGTGTTAAAACTGAGTGGTGAAGCGTTAGCCGGGACTAAGGGCTACGGGATTGATCCTGTCATTGTGGACACCATTGCCCGTGAAATTAAAGGCATCAAGGCTTCCGGGCTGGATTTGGCTATTGTGGTGGGCGGCGGCAATATCTGGCGGGGCTTGGCCGGCAGTGCAAAGGGCATGGACCGGGCAACCGCTGATTATATGGGCATGCTGGCCACCGTGATGAACTCACTGGCTCTTCAGGATGCGCTGGAAAATTACGATGTGGATACCCGGGTGCAAAGTGCGATTGAAATGCGCCAGGTGGCTGAACCATATATTAGACGGAGAGCCATTCGTCATTTGGAAAAAGGCCGGGTTATTATTTTTGCTGCCGGGACCGGTAACCCCTACTTTTCAACCGACACAACGGCTGCGCTCCGGGCTGCCGAAATTGAGGCTGATGTCATCCTGATGGCTAAGAAAAACACAGACGGTGTATATGATTCTGATCCCCGTCACAATCCGGATGCTAAGAAATTTAAGGAACTGGAATATATCGAAGTATTGCAAAGAGGTCTTGGCGTTATGGATGCCACGGCTACCAGTCTGTGTATGGACAACAAGATTCCCATTATTGTGTTTAGTATTGATGAACCCGGAAATATTCTAAAAGTAGCCCTGGGTGAGGATATTGGTACTGTTGTGGGAGGACGAAAATAATGTTAAAAGAAATTTATACTACCCATGAAGAAAAGATGAAAAAAGCCCTGGAAGCCTTGCGTAAGGATTTGGCTTCTCTGCGAGCCGGCCGAGCTACGCCGGCACTGCTAGACAAAGTGCTGGTTGATTACTACGGTACGCCGACACCGGTCAATCAGGTAGCCAATGTTTCTGTGCCTGAGCCGCGGTTGATTACGTTGCAGCCCTGGGAAAAATCAATGCTTGCTCCGATTGAAAAAGCTATATTGAAATCTGATTTAGGCCTTACGCCGAACAGCGACGGGTCCGTTATCCGGTTGAGTATTCCGCAACTTACTCAGCAGCGCCGTACCGAACTGGTGAAAATGGTCCACAAAAAAGCGGAGGATGCGCGGGTAGCTGTGCGCAATATCCGGCGTGACGCCAATGACGGTATTAAGAAGATCGAAAAAGAAAAATCTGCATCGGAAGATGAAACCAAAAAGGCGCAGGAAGATATGCAGAAATTAACGGATAAATACATAAAAGAAATTGATCAGGTTATGGGATCAAAAGAAAAAGAAATTATGGAAGTGTAAGCCATGCAGTATGTAGGATGGTCTTTAGCAGCAGCAACCCAGGCTTTGCGGGAAAAGCAGTTTGCCTTTGACGTAGTGACGACTAGTCCGGTAAAAAAGTCCGGAGCCGATCAGGGGCCGCTTTATGTGGTGCGTCAGCGGGAAAGGGAAGATGGGAGTTATTCTTTAGTCGTTGCTGCGAAAATGGAAAAGGAGGTGCAGTGATATGGCTTATAAAATTCAAGATGAATGTATTGCTTGCGGTTCTTGCGCTGGTACATGCCCGGTGGGTGCTATCGCAGAAGGCAACCCGATATATGTTATTTCCGATGAATGCGTAGAGTGCGGCGCCTGTGCGGCGGTTTGTCCGGTTGGTGCTATCGTAGCCCCCTAATTGGAGCCCCCTCTTGTGAGGGGGTTTATGTTTCATATGCATTTATTTTGGAGGTCACTTTTGTGTGGAAAAAGTGGTTTGGAAAACATCAGGTACAGGCAACTGGACAGAATTTATATGACAAGCTGAATAAGGATAATCTGCCCGAACATGTTGCAGTGATTATGGACGGAAACGGGCGATGGGCCAAAAAAAAAGGGATGCCCCGTACTTACGGGCACAGCGCGGGTGTGGAAGCACTGCGCAAAATTGTTACAGTGGCTTCCGATATAGGGTTAAAGGTACTTACTGCCTATGCGTTTTCCACGGAAAACTGGAAAAGGCCTGTTGAAGAAGTTGATTTTCTAATGAAATTATTTTCCGACTTTCTTGATAGCGAAATTAATGAGTTGCATAATAAAAAGGTGCAAATTCGGTTTATCGGTAAGCTGGACGAATTAGCGCCAGCCTTGCAACATAAAATGGAAAAAGCGCAGGACCGTACCAGACACAATCCGGGACTTGTTTTAAACCTGGCCGTCAATTATGGCGGACGGGCCGAATTGGTGCGGGCTGTTCAAATAATTGCCGAAAAAGTGCAGGCCGGCAACTGTACGCCGGCAGACATTGACGAAAATTTGATAAAAAAATGTTTATATACAGCCGATCTGCCTGACCCTGATTTGCTTATCAGACCTGGCGGTGACTGCCGCATCAGCAATTTCTTGTTATGGCAATTGGCCTATACGGAAATTTGGCTGACCGGCATGAATTGGCCGGATTTTGGACCGGAGCAATTTATTCAAGCACTTCAGGACTATCAACAGCGGGAGCGGCGGTTTGGCGGCCTGAGAAAGACATAGGGTGTGAGGATATAGACAGGAAAAAGTAGGTGGATTATGTTCAGCAAACGAGTTTTAACAGCAATTATCGGCATACCGGCCGCCATCTATATCATTCAATATGGACAGTGGCTGTTTTTCGCGACCATTGCCCTGTTAGCAGTGGCAAGCTGGCATGAATTTTGTACCATGCTGCGCGTTAAGAAAACAAAACTTGCCTATTATCCGGGAATTTTCGGCATACTACTTTTATTAGGGTGCGCTTGGCTGGGCAATCCGGATGAAACGATGGGAGTGTTGTTTATAACCATTTTGTTGCTACTGAGTAAAATGGTTATTGACCATAAGAATTTTTCCGTACAGGAAGCGGTATACAGCATATTCGGCATTGGTTACATCGGCCTGGCGTTTTCCTACTTAATTTTATTGCGCTCGCTGCAGTTGACTCAACTGTGTCCAACGCTGTGGGGAGCGTTGCCAGCGGGCATAGTTTATCTATGGCTGCCTTTTATCGGAACCTGGGCCAATGATACGGCCGCCTTTTTAGTGGGATCGCGTTGGGGAAAACAAAAATTGTGTCCGGCCATCAGCCCCGGAAAAACAGTAGAGGGAGCGCTTGGCGGGCTGGTTGGCAGCGTGGCCGCCTTGGCAGGGATCGGCAGTCTGCTGTTTGGTATTCCCGTGCTGCATGCCGTTCTGATTGGTTGTCTGGTGGGGGTGGCGGCGCCTGTCGGTGACCTGACTGAATCGGCGTTCAAACGTTTTTGCGGTGTAAAGGATTCAGGAAGTCTGCTGCCGGGACATGGCGGTGTGCTGGACCGGTTTGATAGTATAATGTTTACGGCTCCTCTCGTATATTATTATATACAGCTTTTTCTGATCTGAAGGTTAACAAGGGGTACCCCAATAACAATTGAGATGATAGGGGGAATTTTATTGTTTACAACCGTTATAGCCAGTATTTTCGTTTTCGGTGTATTGATTTTCGTACACGAACTGGGACATTTTATGACAGCCAAATGGGTTGGTATGCGGGTTGACGAGTTTGCGCTCGGTTTTGGCAAAAAGCTGATCAGCTTTCGCCGCGGCGAAACGCTGTATTCGCTGCGGTTGATCCCTTTGGGCGGTTTCAATAAGATTGCCGGCATGGACCCGGACGAAGAGCAGGATGAACGTTCTTTCGGCGCGAAACCAATCTGGGCGAGAATATTGGTTATTGTAGCCGGTTCGGCCATGAACTTTCTACTGCCGGTGCTTTTGTTTCTGATCGTATTTCTTAGTGCAGGAATCGATAATGTATCGGATCAGCCGATTATTGGCAATATCTTCGCTGATAAACCGGCGGCCAGGGCTGGGCTGATGACCGGCGACCGTATTGTCAGCGTTAACAATGAAAAAATTGATTCCTGGCGTCAGTTTGTCACGCTGGTTCAAAATAGCGGCCAGAAACCGTTACATATTCAGTTTGACCGGGCCGGAACAACAGGCCAGGCAGAAGTGGTGCCTGAGTTTGACAACAAAGCCAACCGGGGAATTATCGGTGTTATGCCGCAGATTGACAACTATCGCCCTGGTTTCTTTGAATCGGTAAAACTGTCGGTTGTGCAGACTTATACGGTTACGGCCGCCATGATCACTGGCTTGCTTCAAATGGTTACCGGGCAGGTGGCTGCTGAAGTGGCCGGGCCGATCGGTGTGGCTCAAATGGCCGGTGAAGTAGCCCAGCTCGGTATTATTCCGTTGCTTCAATTTGCCGCATTCTTGAGCCTTAACTTGGGTCTCTTAAATTTGCTGCCTGTACCGGTGCTGGATGGCGGCCATGTGGTGGCGCTAGCTCTGGAAGGAGTGCGCGGCAAATCCTTAAGCCGGGATAAAATGCAGTTTTTACAGATGATTGGTTTTGCTTTGCTGCTGTTACTTACTTTGGTTGCTACTTTCAAGGATATAGCAAAGCTGAAATTATTTTAGAACCTTTGGAAAAGAGTGGAACTATGCAAAGAAAAGTGACCAGACAAATTCGCATTGGCGCGGTGCCGGTCGGCGGTAGTGCGCCAATTTCCGTACAGTCGATGACAAATACCAAAACCCACGACGTAGCGGCCACCGTAGCCCAAATCCGCCGTCTGGTGGAAGCTGGTTGTGATATTGTCCGGCTGGCTGTGCCGGATATGCGGGCAGCCGAGGCACTGTCTGACATTAAGCAGGCGCTGCCGGCAGTGCCCTTGGTGGCCGATATCCATTTTGACCACCGCCTGGCTCTGGCTTCGCTGGAGCGGGGGATTGACGCGCTGCGGATCAATCCTGGCAATATTGGTGGCAACGATAAGGTCTCCCTGGTGGTCAAGGCGGCCCAAAGCCGCCATATTCCGATTCGGATCGGTGTTAACGCCGGTTCGCTGCCGCCCGATATCGTGGCCAAACACGGCGGGCATCCCTCCCCGGAAGCTATGGTGGAAAGCGCACTTCGCCATGTGCGTATTTTGGAAGAACATGATTTTCAGGATATAAAAATTTCCCTGAAGGCTCACGACGTACCGATGACCATCGCCGCTTACCGGCTGATGTCCGAAGCTGTCGACTATCCGCTCCACCTGGGAATTACCGAAGCCGGTACCGTTAGCAGCGGTGTGATTAAATCGGCGGTCGGCATCGGTGCTATGCTGGCCGGGGGGATTGGCGATACCCTGCGGATTTCCCTGACCGGCGATCCGGTGGAAGAGGTGCGGGTCGGCAACGAGATATTAAAGGCGCTTGGTCTGCGCGAATACGGACCTGTCCTGATATCCTGTCCTACCTGTGGCCGCTGTAACATTGATCTGGCCGGAATTGCGGCAGAGGTGGAACAAAAACTTGCCGCCATTAAAAAACCGCTCAAAATTGCCGTGATGGGCTGTGTGGTTAACGGTCCGGGCGAAGCCAGGGAGGCTGATTTCGGCATTGCCGGCGGAGCCGGACAGGGCCTGGTTTTCCGCAAGGGGGAAATCATCAAAAGAGTGGCCGAACAGGATCTAGTGGCCGAACTGTTTAAAGAAATAGATAAGTTTGTTGTTGAGGAGGAGCAATAATCATGCGCATGTCACATTTATACGCACCTACATTACGGGAGACTCCGGCCGAAGCGGAAGTGGTGAGCCACCAACTGATGCTGCGGGCCGGTATGCTGCGCAAAGCAGCCGGCGGCGTGTATACTTATTTGCCGCTGGCCTGGCGTGTATTGAAAAAAATTGAACAGATTGTCCGGGAAGAAATGGATGCCAAAGGTGGTCAGGAACTCTTAATGCCGATTGTTCAGCCGGCGGAAATGTGGCTGGAGACAGGTCGCTGGCATGTATACGGTGATGAAATGTTCCGCTTGAAAGACCGGCATGACCGGAATTTCTGCCTGGGTCCCACCCACGAAGAAATGATTACTACCCTGGTGCGTTCCGATGTCCGTTCGTACCGCCAGCTTCCTTTGCTGCTGTACCAAATTCAAAATAAATACCGCGATGAAATCCGGCCCCGCTTCGGCCTAATGCGCGGCCGCGAATTTATCATGAAGGACTTATATTCCTTTGACCGGGATGAAGCCGGCTTAAGCGAGAGTTATAGCAAAATGTATGATGCCTATTCCCGGGTGTTTTCCCGCTGTGGGTTGACCTTCCGGGCGGTAGAGGCTGACGCCGGTGCCATCGGTGGCAGCGGTACCCATGAATTTATGGTGATTGCCGATTCCGGCGAGGCGGCCATTGTCTATTGCACAAACTGTGATTACGCGGCTAATGTGGAAAAGGCTGAACTGAAACCTTTGCCGGCTGCATCGGAAACGCCGCAGGAACTGGCTGTGGTTGATACGCCGGCCATGAAATCTATTGCCGACCTGACCGCCTTTTTAGGAGTTACAGCCGATAAAACTATTAAAGCTATCGCTTACCGGACCGAAAAGGAAACCGTGTTGGCTCTGGTGCGCGGTGATCATGAGGTCAACGAAATCAAGCTGAAAAACAGCCTGAACTGCTTGGCACTGGAATTGGCAGGTGATAAAGAGCTTGCTGCTATCGGCAGTGTGGCCGGGTTTATCGGCCCGGTGGGCTTGAAAAACGTCACCGTCGTTGCCGACGCTTCGGTCATGAATCTCAGCAATGCCGTGTGCGGTGCCAATCAGACGGACAAACATTATATTCATGTGAATCCAGGACGGGACTTTACCCCTGCCATCGTTACCGATTTGCGGCTGATTACCGAAAATGATCCCTGTCCGCATTGCGACGCCGCCATCAAAACAGCCCGCGGTATTGAAGTCGGTCAGGTATTCAAGCTGCATACCAAATACAGTACCGCCCTGAAGGCCACTTATCTTGACGAAAATGGCAAGGAACAGCCGATGGTTATGGGCTGCTACGGCATTGGCGTCAGCCGTACCATGGCCGCCGCCATTGAACAGCATAATGACGAACATGGCATTATCTGGCCTGTAGCGATTGCTCCTTACCATGCAGTGGTTGTGCCGATCAGCACCAAGGATCAGGCCCAGGTAGCCCTGGCGGAACAAGTCTATGCCGCCTTGCAGGCCGCGCAGGTGGAGACTGTTCTGGATGACCGGAACGAGCGGCCGGGCGTTAAATTCAAAGATGCCGATCTCATTGGCTATCCGTTAAAAATAACGGTAGGACCCAAGGCAGTCAATGAAGATACCATCGAAGTAAAAATCAGACGTACCGGTGAAGTGTTGTACTATCCCCAGGAAGGTTTCGCCGCTAAAATAAAAGAACTGTTAGCAACACTGTAAATGGGTTAAAGAAGCGTGATGTAATGTTTATATCACGCTTCTAATTTGTCTTTTTAGCCTTTTTAGAGTATCAAAGAAAAACGGTTTTTATGGTACAATGGAAGTGTTAATGAATGGAGAGATAAGAATGCACAACTATTGTATAATCCCTGATAGTTGCCGGACGCTATATGAATTTATATCCGATGTTCCTGTTGCGGCAGAAGAGCAGGAGCTCTTGGCAGCGGCCAAGGTGGCCAGTGTTAATGTCAACACCGGTGCAAACGCCTGGGATCTGGTGCTTACCGTTCCCCGGCAGTTACCGGACAAGCTGCTAAATCTTGTAGCACGGAAACTGTGCCGGAACTGCGGCCTGCAAAGTGTAAGCTTCACCCAGCAGATGTCGAATCTGGAGGAGTACCTGGCCCGGGAATGGACTTCCTTTATCAGTCTGATTGCGCAAGAGGCTCCGGCCGTTAAACATATACTGATCCATGCTGCCTGGAGAGTGGAGGACCATACATTAACCATTGAGACATCCGGCGATCTGTCAGGGCAATTGATGGCCAGCTATGGGGTTGACCAAACGATACGGCAGTTTATTCTAAAGAAGTTTGGTCTTTCCTACCGGGTGGAGATACTGTCGGGCTTGCTTAGCGAAGATATAGCCAGCGAGGAAGACTATCTGACGCCGGAATATATGGAGGCTCTCTCCGAAAGTCTAAACAACCGGGAGAAAAAGAAAAAGGACAGTCCGGTTATTTTCGGCAAGCCAATTAAAGGGGATGCTCAGGCCATTCATGAGGTGCAGGATGAGGCCCGCAATGTCGTATTTTCCGGCGAGCTGGTAGGTTTTGAAACCAGGGAACTGCGGTCAGGCCGTTTTCTGCTTACCTTTGACTTGAGTGACGCGACCGACGGAATCAGCGGCAAGGCGTTTTTTGATGAGCAGGAGCAATTTAATCGGATTAGCGGTGCCTTGGCCCAGGGAATGCTGGTCAAAGTGAAGGGAACTGTCCAATATGACAAATTTTCCAAGGATTTAGTGCTGTTTGTGGACAGCATGTGCCGGTTGGATAAGACCGAACGCATGGATGACGCTGAACTGACACGGGTGGAATTGCACGCCCATACCCGGATGAGCAATATGGATGCCGTTGTTTCGGTGAAGAAACTGATTCAGACGGCTGCCCGCTGGAACCATCCGGCCATTGCCATCACCGATCATGGTGTGGTACAGGCCTTCCCCGAGGCCCATGAAGTGGCCGCTAAATGCGGGATAAAAGTGATTTACGGTATGGAGGGATATTTGTTTGACAACGAAATCAACCGTTCCTGCCATATTGTTATTTTAGCGAAAAACAGTGTGGGACTGCGCAATTTATACCGTTTGGTATCGCTATCCCACCTGAAATATATGCACAGGACACCGCGGATTCCCCGGACAGCCCTGATTGAGCACCGGGAAGGGCTGATCCTGGGATCGGCCTGCGAAGCGGGCGAATTAATCCGGGCCATTGTCAACCAGGCCAGTGAGGAAGAGCTCTTAGAAATTGCTTCTTTTTACGATTACCTGGAAATTCAGCCGATTGCCAATAATGCTTTTCTGGTAAGGGAAGGCAAAGTAGCCGATGACGAAGGCCTGCGCCAAATCAATCGCAAGGTATGCGAGCTAGGGGCAAAGCTGAACAAGCTGGTGGTGGCCACCGGTGACGTCCACTTTTTAAATCCCGAGGACGAAGTGTTCCGGCGCATTTTGATGGCCGGCAAGGGCTTTGCCGATGCCGATCAGCAGCCGCCGCTTTACTTCCGCACCACGGCGGACATGCTGGATGAGTTTTCCTATCTGGGCAAACAAAAGGCACATGAACTGGTGGTGGACAATCCCCGCCAGATCAGCGAATGGTTTGAGACCTTCAAACCAATTCCAGACGAACTGTACTCACCGCAAATTCCCGGCGCCGAGGAGCAGATCCGCTCGATGTCGTACCAAAGAGCGCATGAACTGTATGGCGATCCGCTGCCGGAAGTGGTGGCTGCCCGCTTGAAGTATGAACTGGATGCCATTATCAATAACGGGTTTGCCGTACTGTATCTCATTGCTCACAAGCTGGTTAAGAAATCGCTGGACGATGGCTATCTGGTTGGTTCACGGGGTTCGGTCGGCTCTTCCTTTGTGGCTACGATGACCAGTATTACCGAAGTAAACCCATTGCCGCCCCACTGGCGTTGCACGGCCTGTTTGTACAGTGAATTTGTTACTGACGGCAGTGTAGGCGGCGGCTATGATTTGCCTGACAAAGATTGTCCTCATTGCCAGCGGCCAATGGAGAAAAACGGACATGATATTCCGTTTGCCGTTTTCATGGGCTTCCACGGCGACAAGGTGCCTGATATCGACTTGAATTTCTCCGGTGATTATCAGCCGGTAGCCCATAAATATACGGAGGAACTGTTTGGCCGGGACAATGTATTCCGGGCCGGAACGATTGCGACGATTGCCGATAAGACAGCCTATGGCTTTGTTAAAAAATATTTCACTGAGAAGAATATCTCGGTCCGTGATGCCTACATCAACGGTCTGATCAACGGCTGCACCGGCGTCAAACGAACTACCGGCCAGCATCCGGGCGGCATTATGGTCGTACCCCGCGATATGGATGTGCACTATTTTACCCCCATTCAGCATCCGGCCGATGATGCCAAGTCGGGTACGATAACCACCCATTTTGATTACCACTCGATCAGCAGCAGGCTGGTCAAGCTGGATATTCTCGGTCATGACGATCCGACAGTGATTAGAATGCTGGAGGATTTGACCGGCATTGACGCCAAGCAAATTCCCTTTGACGATAAAATCACGATGAGTCTATTTTCCTCAACGGAAGCGCTCAACCTGACACCGGAAGAGCTGGGCAGCCAAGTGGGAACCTTCGGCATTCCCGAGTTCGGCACTAAGTTTGTTCGCCAAATGCTGGAGGATACGACGCCGAGCACCTTCAGTGAGCTGGTGCGAATCAGCGGCTTTTCCCACGGCACCGATGTCTGGCTTAACAATGCTCAGGATTTGATTAAGGCAGGCACGGCTAAATTGTCCGAGGCCATTTCAGCCCGCGACGACATCATGATGTATTTGATACATAAGGGCTTGGAGCCGCAGCTGGCGTTTAAAATCATGGAGGGCGTCCGTAAAGGGAAGGGCGTAAAACCGGAAGATGTGGAAAAAATGAAGGCCAACAATGTACCGGAGTGGTATATTGAGTCCTGTCAAAAAATCAAGTACATGTTCCCCAAGGCCCATGCCGTGGCTTATGTTATGATGGCTTTCCGCATTGCCTACTGCAAAGTACACTATCCGCTTGCCTTTTATGCCTCCTATTTCACGGTCCGGGCTACCGAGTTTGACGCCGATATTATTGTTCAGGGCGAAAAGGTGCTGCGCAGCCAGTTGGCCGATTTTGAGCAAAAGGGCAATATGATGACCGCCAAGGAAAAAGGCATGCAGACTATTTTTGAAATGGCGCTGGAAATGTATCTCCGCGGCTTTAGCTTTAAACGGGTTAACCTATACTCTTCTCACGCAACGAAATTTCTTATTGTGGACAACGGTCTGCTGCCGCCGCTGGCCTCCCTGCAGGGATTGGGCGACTCGGCCGCCCAGAATATTGTTCAGGCCCGAGAGGAACGGCCCTTTTCCTCAGTGGAGGACATCCGGGTGCGGGCCCGTGCTTCCAAGACGGTTATCGATATATTGCGCAACCATGGCTCCCTGAATGACTTACCGGAAACCGACCAAATCATGCTGTTTGCCTAAGCATAAGGTTGTTAAAATCTGTGATGTCGGTGTTGTAAATCCTATCCTATGGTGGTATAATTGATAAGGTATAATTTTGTTTACGCAGCTAAGAGTGGGATGTCAGCCCACTCTTTCCTCTTAATTACTGCTATTGACCTGCCAAATACAGGGTATAAGGGTGCGGGTTATTAGGCAACACTAAAAAGAGCAGGTATGTTGCTGCTCAATACCCGCAAGTGGCTACAAACGGTAGGGGGTTATCTATTTGTCGAAGGAACAGATCGAAAATTTGGTGGAAGGCTTGGTTAACGATATCATCGCTTCAACGGATTTGGAAATGGTAGACGTTGAATATGTGAAAGAACGCGAGTGGTATTTGCGTATCTTTCTTGATAAAGAAGGCGGTTTGGAAGTCGAGGACTGCCAATGGGTCAGCGAACGCCTTGAAAACAAGCTCGATGAGCTTGATCCGATAAAAGACAGTTATTACCTGGAAGTTTCGTCGCCGGGTATTGACCGGGCACTCAAAAAAGAACGTGATTTTGTCCGCCATAGCGGAGAAATGGTGGAAATCAGTACCTTTGCTCCGATTAACGGGAAGAAGAGCATCGTGGGTACCTTAATCGGCTTAACCGATGGAAACATTCATGTCGATGTGGCTGGCACCGAAGTGATTGTGGCGCGGGAAAAAGCGTCTCAGGTCCGGCTGCACATTGACTTCTAATTTAGTTAAAATTGAATAGGGGGAATTATAGTGAACGCTGAATTTATGCAAGCATTTGAGCAGTTGGGAAAGGAAAAGGGAATTGCACCGGAGATCTTATTTGATGCGATTGAAGCAGCACTGATTTCAGCTTATAAAAGAAATTTCGGTTCGGCGCAAAACGTCATGGTATCGCTTGACCGGCTAACCGGCGAAATCCATGTGTACGCCCGCAAAAATGTTGTGGAAGAGGTTACCGACAGCCGCTTGGAAATGTCGTTGGCCGAGGCAAAGAGCATCGATCCGCGCTATGGTCTGGAGGATATTGTTGAAGTGGAAGTAACGCCGAAGGATTTTGGCCGCATTGCCGCGCAAACGGCCAAACAGGTTGTTGTGCAGAGAATCAGGGAAGCCGAGCGGGGCATTATCTACGAAGAGTTTTCCAACCGGGAAAGCGATATTCTGACAGGCATTGTCCAGCGTATGGAACAAAAAAACGTATTCATCGATTTGGGCAAGGCGGAGGCTATTTTGGCGCCGTCCGAACAAATTAACGGTGAAACTTATCGTCACGGCGACCGCCTGAAAACTTACATAATTGAAGTCAAGAAAACGACAAAAGGACCGCAAATCCTCGTATCTCGCACACATCCCGGACTACTCAAGCGTTTGTTTGAATTGGAAGTACCGGAAATTCATGACGGTGTGGTGGAAATCAAATCAGTGGCCCGCGAACCGGGGTTGCGCTCGAAAATTGCCGTCCATTCCCGCGATGAAAATGTTGATCCCGTCGGCTCCTGTGTCGGCCACAAAGGGATGCGCGTGCAAACCATTGTCAATGAGTTGAAGGGTGAGAAAATCGATATCGTTAAGTGGAGCGTTGACCCGGCCAAATATATTTCCAACGCCCTAAGTCCGGCCAAGGTGGTATCCGTCGAGGTGAATGAGGCGGAAAAAATCTCCAAGGTGATTGTTCCAGACTACCAATTGTCACTGGCGATTGGCAAGGAGGGACAAAATGCCCGCTTGGCCGCTAAGCTGACCGGCTGGAAAATTGACATAAAAAGTGAATCCCAGGCCCAATCCGCCATATAGGGAGGGGAGTGGCTATGCAGAAGAAAAAGATCCCGCAGCGTATGTGCGTCGGCTGCCAAGAGATGAAAAGCAAGAAAGAATTACTCAGGATTGTCCGTACGCCTGACGGCAGTATTGTTTTGGATGCCACCGGCAAGAAGGCCGGACGCGGTGCTTATATATGTCCGTCAGAGGAATGCTTTACCAAGGCTATGAAGCAAAAACGGATAGAAAAAGCGCTTAATCAGCCGATTGAGGCGGCTGTGTACGAAGCCTTGCGCGACGGAATAACAAAATTATGAAGGAACAAAGAGTGATGTCGCTCCTGGGGCTGGCCCAAAAAGCCGGTAAAATCGTGTCAGGCGAACTGGCGGTGGAAAAGGCCGTCCGGTCAGGCAAGGCGAAGCTGATCGTGGTCGCGGCCGATGGTTCGGACAATACAAAAAAGGCCTATCAAAATATGGCAGCTTACTACAAACTGCCTTTTTACGAGATACTGTCCAAGGATGCATTGGGACAATGCATCGGAAAACATAACCGTGCGGCACTGGCCGTCATTGATGAAGGCTTCAGCCGGTCATTAGACAGCATATTGAACGGGAAATGAGAGTTTACCGGATGTGCCTTCGGGAGAGAACGAAAATGGGGGTGGATTGATGTCCAAATATAGAATATATGAATTAGCTAAGGAATTTAATACAACCAGTAAGGTGATTATGGATATTCTGGCACGCAACAATATGGCGGCCAAAAATCATATGAGCAGTGTGGACCAGGAAGCAAAGCAAATTATTGACCGTACCTTTGCCCGCAAAATTGATCAGCCGGTTCCGAGCAAAGCTCCGTCAGCACCGGCGGCGCCGGCGGCCAGACCGGAGTCAGCCCGGCCGCAGCCAAGACCGGGAGCTGTAGATGCACCACGGCGGGACCTGCGGAACGAACAGCCCAGTCGCCAGCAGCAGGGAGAACAGCGTCCTCACCAGCCCAATCGGAATAACGGAACGTTCCAGCAACAACGTCCGCAACAAGCTGCTCAGGGCAATCAGCAGCGCCCGCAGCAGCCTTTTCAGGGCAACAATCAACAGCGTCCGCAGCAGCAGGGCAACTATGCAAGACCGCAGCGCCCGCAGCAAAGCGGCGGGACTAATCAGCAGCGCCCACCGCAACAGGGTTCGCCAATTCATTCGCAGCAGCGTCCGCCTTATCAGGGGCCGCGCAACGCCGGCGGCACGGAGCAGCATAATGACAACCGGTCGAACAACCGGGGTCCGTCAGAACAACGTAACAACAATTCTGGTAACGCAGGCAACCGTTTTGCCGGACAGGGCCAGCAAAAACAACCATATAGCAACAACAATAACTTTAATAAGAATAAGCCTCATGGGGCAAACCGGCAGCAAAACCGTTCAAATCATGGCGGCAGAAACGCCCATCGTTCACCGCAGCCTGTACAGCCTAAAGTGGAGCCGCCGAAACCGAAGAATATTAAATTGGGCGAGTCCATCATTGTTAAGGAATTGGCCAGCAAGATGGGCCGTGAAGCCAGTGAAGTCATCAAAAAGCTGATGATGCTTGGCGTAATGGTCACCATCAACCAGGAAGTCGATTTTGATACGGCATCGTTGATTGCCACCGATTTTGGTGTAACAGTGGAGGCTTTGCCACCGGAAGAGGATCCGACGGAAATCCCTGAAATTGAAGATGACGAGGCAGATCTAGTGATAAGACCGCCGGTTGTAACGGTTATGGGTCATGTCGACCACGGCAAGACCTCGTTGTTGGATGCCATTCGCCAAACCCGGGTGACCCAGCAGGAGGCCGGCGGCATTACGCAGCATATCGGAGCCTACCAGGTTGTCTGTCAGGGCAAAAAAATCGTATTCCTGGATACCCCCGGTCACGAAGCGTTTACTGCTATGCGGGCCCGTGGTGCTCAGGTTACCGATATCGCTATTTTGGTGGTGGCCGCCGATGACGGCGTTATGCCGCAGACCATTGAAGCGATTAACCATGCCAAATCAGCCAAGGTGCCGATTATTGTGGCCATCAATAAAATGGACCGGCCGGGTGCCAATCCGGATAGGGTCAAGCAGCAGCTTGGCGATCACGGACTGGTGCCGGAGGACTGGGGCGGCGATACCATCATGGTGCCTGTCTCGGCTCATCAAAAAACCGGTATCGAAGAACTGTTGGAAATGATTCTGTTAATGGCGGAAGTGCAGGAAATTAAGGCTAACCCCAATCGGGCCGCCTATGGCATTATTATCGAAGCCGAGCTTGACAAAGGCCGTGGTCCGGTGGCTACCGTACTGGTGCAGAAGGGAACGCTGCGCATTGGTGATTCTATCATTGCCGGCACCGCTTTTGGCAAGGTACGGGCGATGGTCAACGACCGGGGCGAGAAGGTGAAGAAGGCGGAACCTTCGACACCGGTAGAAGTGCTGGGACTGGCGGATGTGCCGCAAGCTGGTGACATCTTAGTAGCCGTTGACGAAAAGACGGCCCGGGCAGTCGCCGAGAAGCGGATAGCCAAACGGCGTACCGAAGAAATGCAGCAGTCTCAGAAAGTGTCGCTGGATGACTTATTTAAACAAATCCAGGACGGAAATATTAAGGATCTGAACATTGTCATTAAGGCCGATGTGCAGGGGTCGATCGAGGCGCTGCGCCAATCGCTCTTAAATCTCAATACCGGTGAGGAAGTGCGCGTTTCCATCGTACATGCCGGCGTCGGTGCAATCAACGAGTCGGATGTCATGCTGGCTTCGGCTTCCAACGCCCTAATTATCGGCTTTAACGTCCGTCCCGACGGCAATGCCCGTAAAGCGGCGGAAAGCGAGAAAATCGATATTCGTCTCTACCGGGTTATTTATGAGGCGATCAATGATGTGGAAGCGGCTATGAAAGGGATGCTGGCGCCGGAGTATAAAGAAGTGGTACAGGGACGACTGGAAGTCAGAAAGGTTATTTCCGTCCCTAAAACAGTGGTGGCCGGTTCCTATGTGCTGGAAGGCAAGATCACCAGAACCTCTCAGATTCGTGTCGTCCGCAACGGTGTTGTGGTGCATGAAGGCGAAATTGAAGCGCTGCGCCGCTTTAAAGACGATGTCAAAGAAGTGGCTGCCGGTTATGAATGCGGCATCTCGGTAGAAAAATTCCGTGATATCAAGGAAGGCGATATTATCGAGTCCTTTGTCATGGAAGAAGTAAAGAAAGGTTAGCACTTACCGCTTTGGATTCTGTGAATGCCGGCGAAATGTGTTCGTCAGCATTCACTGGATTAGGTTAGCAAGGTACTGACGGTAAGGTGTTTGATAGAACGGAGGATAGTTATGGGACAACTCCGCGTGGAAAAGGTTCAGGAGTTTATTAAGCAGGAAGCCAGTAAAATTATCTTAAATGAATTGAAAGATCCCCGGGTCGGCTTTGTGACGGTGACTCAGGTGGAAGCGACCGGCGACCTCAGGCATGCGAAAATATATGTGAGTCTGATGGGTAGTGATGAACAGAAGGCTCAGACCTGGGAAGGACTGCAAAAGGCGCTCGGTTTTTTGCGTTCAGAAATCGGCAAACGGCTGCGTATGCGTTTTTCACCTGAGCTGACCTTACATTTGGATGAATCATTGGATTATAGTGATAAAATACAAAAATTGCTCTTAAAAATAAAAGAAGATGAGGATAACCGGTAGTATGGAAATGTCATTTGCAAGTATAGCAGCTTTGCTTGCGGCAGCGCGCAGCCTGGTGATTACCGGGCACATCCATCCTGATGGTGACTGCCTGGGGTCTGTTCTGGCGCTGTATCATGGGCTGGTGGCGGCCGGCAAAAAGGTTCAGATGCTGATTGATGATGATATTCCCGCTATGTACCGCTTTATGCCAGGAGTTGAGTTGATCGGCAAACCTGCCGATGCCAAGCTTGTCTGCGATGCTCTGGTGGTACTGGATGCCAGTGATGCCGAACGGATCGGCAAGGTTGGTGCCGTGGTAGCGGCGCCGGTAATTAATATTGATCACCATACCTCCAATGTTAAGTTTGCCGATTATTGGCTCATAGACAGTCAAGCTGCCGCAACCGGTGAACTCATTCTTAGGCTGCTGCGGGAAATGAGGACGGAAATTACCGAGGACATTGCTATTTGCTTATATACGGCGATTGCCACGGATTGTGGATTTTTTAAATATGCCAATACTTCTCCGTCTACCTTGCGGGATGCTGCTCAACTGATGGAGTGTGGTGCACAGCCACACTTAATAGCCGAACAATTGGACACTCGTCCGCTGGCCACGCTGACGGCGCTGGGCAAGGTGCTGCAAACGTTGGAGTTTCACGCCGGAGGGCAGATTGCGACTATTAGCGTAACCAGGGAAGTAGGCGAGTACGCTCAAAATACCGAAGGCTTTATAAATTATCCGCGGACGGTGGAAGGCGTGGAAGTGGCGATTATGTTCAAAGAAGCTGAAGATAAAAATGTCAGAGTCAGTTTGCGTTCGAAGAATATCGATGTCAGCAGCATTGCCTTGACTTTTGGCGGTGGCGGACATATGCGTGCTGCCGGCTGTACGGTAACAGGCAGCCTAAAGGATGCGCAGGTCAAAGTGGTGGCGGCTGTGACGGAAGCCCTGGACAGGACGCCGCTATGACGGCAGGAGTTATTAATGTTTTGAAACCGCCAGGAATGACATCGCATGATGTCGTTTCTTTTATTCGCCGGACTTATGGCCTTAAACGGGTGGGCCATGCCGGTACGCTGGACCCGGCCGCTGCCGGTGTGCTGCCGGTTTTTTTAGGCGCGGCCACCCGGTTGATTGAATATGTGACCGACTGTGATAAAAGCTACCGGGTGGAGTTGACCTTCGGTTATGCCACCGATACCGGCGACGATACGGGGACGGTTATTGCCCAGGCGCCTTGTCCGGCACTGCCGGTCGAGCGGCTGACGGCGGTGCTGCGCTCCTTTTTAGGTGATAGCGAGCAAATCCCGCCGATGTATTCGGCCATCAAAGTGAATGGGAAGAAACTGTATGATCTGGCCCGTTCCGGGGTTACCATCGAGCGTCAGCCCCGTAAAATTACCATCACTGACATCCAATTGCTTACGGTCAAGGACAATACCCTGTTATTTGATGTGGTATGTTCTAAGGGGACCTATATCCGGTCTTTATGTATGGATATTGGTGAAAAAGTAGGTTGTCCGGCGGTTATGAGCTTCCTGGTACGGACCAGAGTCGGGCAATTTCCCCTGCAGGAGGCCTTGACGGTGGAAGAAATCGGGCAAGATAAAGAACGGGCTCTACAGCCGGTGGACAGTTCGCTCGGCCATATGCCGGAGCTGCGGCTCACGGCGGCACAAGCACAAGCCTTTCTCTATGGACAGAGCATAGCTTGCGCCAGCAGCGAAACTCTGCCGTTGCGTATTTACAACGAGCAAGGTTTACTGATCGGTATCGGCCAAAGTAAGGATAATTCCCTGCTTGTGCCGGTCAAGGTTTTTCCGGACGATATCCGGTGATGTTGCAAGTAGTAATACTGAACTCCACTAACAGCTGGTAATGGGGGATCAGTATAAGGAGAGTCGTATGGAAAGTTTTGATAAGATTGCTAAACTTACACTTCAATATAAAAACATTGTGATTGCTCTGGGGACTTTTGACGGTTTGCACAAAGGCCATCAGAGCGTGATCAGCCGGGCGGTGGACATTGCCAGGGCCTCGAACGGCACCAGCGTGGTGTTTACTTTCAGCAATCATCCCCTTTCGGTGCTGGACCCGCTGCGTTGTCCGCCTAAGCTTATCAGCCAGGAGGAAAAAGAGACTCTGCTGGCTGATATGGGGGTGGATGTGTTTGTCGCCATTCCTTTCAATCAGGAATTTCTGACGCTGTCGCCACAGAAGTTTATTGAATTATTGCTGGCGGACTTTGCGCCGCGGCATATTGTAATTGGTCCCAATTACTCCTTCGGCAACAAAGGGGAAGGTACGCCGGACCTGTTGGCCAAGGCTGGCCGGCGGCATGGTTTTGCCGTTGATGTTCAGCCGGCTGTATACGTCGATCAGCAGCTTGTCAGCAGTACGTTAATCAGACAGATGATCGCTCAGGGGCAGGTTGATGAGGCTGCCCGGCTGCTTGGCCGTCCCTTTGCTCTTACCGGCAAGGTCATTGACGGCGATAAGCGGGGCCGGACGATTGGTTTTCCCACAGCCAATATGGAACTGGAACCGGCGTTTGCCATCCCGGCCAATGGGGTATATGCGGTTCAGGTTTGGTTAAAGGGGAAACGGTATAGCGGTGTGGCTAACGTTGGTACCAACCCTACTTTTCACGGTGTGGAGCAGCGGCTGGAAGTACATCTCCTGGATTTCTCCGGCGATTTGTACGGGCAGGTTCTGTGTACGCAGTTTGTGGCCTGGCTGCGCGGAGAAGTGGTATTTACCGGTATAGAGGAGCTTAAAAACCAGATCGACCGGGATATTCAGGCAGCCTTGCCGTATTTGAAAGAAAATATTAATAAATACGGTACATGATTGCATTATTTGTTCTAATATGGTAAAATATCATTTGTGTAATTCTGCTGGTAATTCCAGCAAAGCGTGAACCATAGCGAGGATGTTCGAGTCTCCAACGTTCGTCTTGGCTAATGGGGATAGAATATGAGGAGGTAGTAGTAAAATATGTTAACACCTGAATTAAAACAACAGCTTATCGAAAAGTTCCGCGTTCATGAGGCCGATACCGGATCGCCGGAAGTGCAAATTGCCATTCTGACCGAGCGGATCAACTATCTGACCGGACACTTGAAGGAACATAAGAAGGACCATCATTCCCGTCGCGGCCTTTTGAAAATGGTTGGCCAACGCAGAGGCCTCTTAAACTATTTGCGCGATAATGATATTGCCCGTTACCGTTCCATTCTTGAAAAACTCAATCTGAGGAAATAGACGTAAAAGCGGGATTTATCCCGCTTTTACTTTATTTTAAAGGTTAAATAGTAATAAAAGAGGGAATAATAAAAAAAATGTCGAAGCTCTATCTTTGTGATAATTAAAGGGGTTATAAGAGGAGGAAAAGAACAGATGCATAGTTTTGAGACAATGGTAGGAGGACGCAAGCTGGTTATTGAATCAGGCAAATTGGCTAAACAAGCCAGTGGCGCCGTATTAGTCCGCTATGGTGATACAGCGGTAATTGTAACAGCAACGGCTTCCGCCGAACCGCGGGAAGGAATTGACTTCTTTCCTTTAACTGTAGATTATGAGGAACGTTTGTATTCAGTGGGAAAAATTCCCGGCGGCTTCATTAAACGGGAAGGTCGTCCCAGTGAATCAGCTATATTGTCAGGCCGTTTGATTGACCGGCCGATCCGTCCCTTGTTTGCCGAAGGTTTCCGCAACGATGTACAAGTTGTGGCCACCGTTATTTCGGTAGACCAGAATAATCCGCCGGAAATTCCGGCCATGATCGGAGCATCCTGCGCGCTCTCTATTTCTGATATTCCTTTCAACGGCCCGATTGCCGGCGTCCGGGTTGGTCTGATTGAGGGCCAATTTATTACCAATCCTACGGTGGAACAGCAGGGTAAAAGCGACTTGAACCTTGTTGTGGCCGGAACGAGAGATGCCGTGCTGATGGTGGAGGCCGGTGCCAATGAATTGTCGGAAGAAACCATGCTGGATGCCATCTCCTACGGTCATGAAGTTATTAAGGAAATTGTTGCTTTTCAGGATAAAATCGTTGCCGAGGTCGGTAAACCAAAACGGGAAATCAAGCTTTATGATGTGGATGCCGAATTGAATCGCAGTGTGCGCGCCTTTGCCACCGAGCGTCTGGTAACGGCTGTGCAAAATGCCGATAAACTGACCAGAGAAGAAGAAATCAAAAAGGTAAAAAGCGAAACTGCCGAGCACTTTGCCGAAATCTACCCGGAAAATCAAAAAGAACTTTCCTATGTATTGCAAAAAATACTTAAAGAAACAGTCCGTAAAATGATTACTATTGACAAGATCCGTCCGGATGGCCGCAAAGTGGACGAGGTACGTCCGATTACCTGCGAGGTAGGTTTGTTTGCCCGCACCCATGGCTCCGGTCTGTTTACCCGTGGACAAACTCAGGTGCTGTCCATTACCACTCTGGGTGCCATCGGTGACGAACAAATTCTCGACGGGCTGGGTGTTGAGGAATCTAAACGTTATATGCATCACTACAATTTCCCGGCCTTTAGCGTAGGCGAAACCAAACCGTCCCGCGGCCCCGGACGGCGTGAAATCGGTCATGGCGCCTTGGCGGAACGGGCTTTGGTGCCGGTGATTCCCAGTGAGTCCGAGTTCCCCTATACCATCCGGGTCGTATCGGAAGTGCTCGAGTCCAACGGTTCCACCTCGATGGGCAGCGTCTGCGGCAGTACTTTGTCCTTAATGGATGCCGGTGTGCCGATTAAGGCGCCTGTGTCGGGCGTAGCAATGGGACTAGTTAAAGACGGTGATCATTTTACTATTCTGACCGATATTCAGGGCATGGAAGATGCGCTGGGCGATATGGACTTTAAGGTGGCCGGTACGGCGACTGGTATTACCGCCATGCAGATGGATATGAAAATCGCCGGTATCACCCGGGAAATTTTTACCGAAGCGCTGGAACAGGCGAAACGGGGCCGGACGCACATCCGGGAAAAAATGATGGAAGCCATCACCCAGCCGCGAGCTGAACTGTCGCCTTATGCACCGCGCATTATTACCATGGAAATTGATCCCGAAAAAATCCGCGATGTTATTGGGCCAGGTGGCAAAATTATCAAGAAGATTATTGAAGAAACCGGTGTAAGCATTGATATCGAGGATGACGGCAAAGTCTTTATCGCCGCTGTGGATGTGGAAGCCGGCCAGAAAGCCGTCCGGATTATTGAGAATTTGGTCCGTGAAGTGGAAGTCGGCGCCATTTATCCGGGGAAAGTAACACGGCTCATGAATTTTGGTGCCTTTGTGGAAATTCTGCCGGGGAAAGAAGGCCTGGTACACATTTCGCAACTGGCCAGAGAACGGGTTGCTAAGGTGGAAGACGTAGTGAAGGTTGGCGATGAAGTCATGGTCAAAGTGACCGAGATCGACCGTCAGGGCCGGATCAACCTTTCCCGCAAAGAACTGTTGAAAGCCGAACCGGACAATAAAGAACAGGCATAAACCTAACAACGGACAGACTGTTGCAGATGCGTAAAATCATTATGCGACAGTCTTTTTTTATTTTCATGAAACAGCCGCTGCCGTAATACATTAACCATAGAACGATAACAGGCCCGGGAATAGGGCCGGAGCGGGAGTGGTGACAGGTGAGATGGATGATAGTGGCTCGTGTGCGGCAGTGGTATATTTTTTTTGCTGCCGGGGTTTTCCTGGTATTGGCTGCGCTGGCTGGCTTTTTACAGCCGATAATTTCTACGGTAAAGCCGGCGGGACAGGCGGAGGCCATATTTCATGGTGATGAACAGCAACCCAAGGTAGCTTTTGCCTGCAATGTGTTCTGGGGTGAGGAATTTTTGCCGGATATGTTGAAAACGCTGGATGACAATCAGATAAAAATTACTTTTTTTATCGGGGGAAGCTGGGCCAAACGCTTTCCGGACGCTCTGAAAGATATTGGAAAGCGGGGCCATGAATTAGGCAATCATACTTACAGTCATCCTCATCCCAATAGCCTAAGCAAGGAAAAGAATCAAGAGGAAATTACCCGGGCGGAGAACCTGATTAAAGAGATTACCGGCATAAAAACCACGCTGTATGCCCCTCCTTATGGCGAATATAACGATATGGTATTGCAGGCCGCCAGCGAGCTGGGCTATAGAAACATTCTGTGGAGTATTGATACGGTTGACTGGAAACGGCCGGCGCCGGAGATCATTACGGCCAGAGTGGTAAAAAAAGTACATAACGGTGCGATTATTCTCATGCACCCTACAGCCCCGACAGCAGCGGCTTTGCCAACGCTGATTAAGGAGCTGAAAGAAAGAGGATATACGATAACAACAGTATCTGATATACTTAAATAGCAGAAACAGGCATAAAATTGCCTGTTTTTTTTATTGATATATAAGCTGTTCCATGCTATTATGTTTACATAACGACTATGGGTTATTGATAGTCGTGTGCCGTTCTGCCTGATGAGGTTAGTACGGTAGGCTTGTCTGGAATGGAGGTTGATATATGAAATACTACAAATTGCAGGTCACCTGGATGGTGCTTTTCTTGATGGCCACAACCATCTTTATGCCCTTGGCACCGACTGCCTCCGCTGCAGCCAATCCTTTGTTGGCACAGACCACTGCGGCGGGTTCATCTTCCGGTGGCGGGCTTCTTGACATTATCCTGGGTTTGCTGTTAGGCAAATTACTGGGGTCGTCCACCGACCTTTCCAACGGAACGAAGAATAATAATCCACCCGCTACAGGTCTAGGCGGTAAAAGCGCCAAAGATCTTGTCGGCTTTTACGCCGAGTGGTGGGATACCGACACGTCTTCTTTCAAGGCGATGTCGCAGCATACCGACACAATAAACACCATTGCTCCTTTTTGGGCAACTTTGCAAAGCAATGGCACAGTGAAGGACCGCGGTGGCAATGATCATGCCGCCGTTGTAAAGTTTGCCAAACAGAACAACATTTCCGCCTTACTGCTTGTGAATAATGCCAAGCAGGAAAAGTCCGAGATTCCGATTCATACCATACTGGATAACCCGGCTTTGCGAACCAAGGCCATTGACAGTATGGAGGCATATATAAAACAGTATGGCCTGGATGGAATCAATGTTGATTTTGAAATGGTTCCAGCCCAGGATAGGGACAACCTGTCGGCGTTTATGAAGGAACTATATAATCGTCTGCATCCGCAGGGCTATGTTGTTTCCATCGACGTTTTCCCGAAACAGAATGAGGATAACGATGTGGCCGCCGCTTATGATTACGCTGCGTTGGCCCAATATGCCGACAAGATCATGATTATGGCCTATGACAATCATGGTGTATGGAGCGGCGCCGGACCGATTGCCGATATCGGCTGGGTGGAAAAGAGCCTGCAATACGCCTTGCAGTATATTCCCAAGAATAAATTGTACCTGTGTGTTCCCGGCTATGGCTACGACTGGTCGTCTAAAGGCGTGGAAAGCATTGAATATGCGCCGGCCATGGCACTGGCCGAAAAATATAACGCCGATATTGTCTGGGACGATAAAGCCAAAGCGCCGCATTTTGACTATACGGCAACCGATGGTACGTCTCATCAGGTCTGGTTTGAAAATAGCAAAAGCTTGTCGTACAAGCTGGATCTAGTCAACAAATACGATATTGCCGGCGCCGCATTGTGGAAGCTTGGCGAGGAAGACCCCGGCTATTGGCAGGTCTTTAAAGAACATGGTTTTAAGAAGTGACAATACGCAACGAGGAGGTAACCAGTGTATAATACAAAACTACTGGCATGGGGAATGCTGTTTCTAATGGTGTGTACTTTCCTGCTGCCACTTTCGGCCGCTCATGCGGCAAGTGCCGATTCGGTGCTTGGCACGCTGGCTTCCTCCACGGTTGCCAGTAAGGATTCGGGCAGCGGAGGCTCCGGTTTTTTTGAGCAGGTATTCGGCTTTCTGTTTGACAAAGTGCTAGGACCAATTTTTAATATTTTCGGCGGCGGAAAAAGCAGTAGCGGTACTTCTTCACCGGTTAATGTAATCCCGCTGCCAAGTTCGCCCGGTGACACGGCCGGCGGTGTAGGCAACACAGCGTCGCTGCGCGGCAAGGTGATCGTGGTGGACCCCGGTCACGGTGGCAGCAATCCCGGTGCGGTTGCCAATAATGACCGCGAGTCGGACAACAACCTGGCAGTCGGGTTAAAGCTGCGTGATAAATTGGTACAAGCCGGTGCAAAGGTTATTATGACCCGTGACACCGACCGGACGGTCGCGCCAGAGGGAAGTTCGCTGGGAGAGGAACTGGAGGCAAGGGTAGCGATGGCTGAGCAGCAAAAGGCCGATATCTTTGTCAGCATCCATTCCAATTCCAATCCGGACTCCAATATCGCCGGCGCCATGACCTTTTACCACAGCAATAAATCACCGGATTTGGCCCGCGCTGTACAAACGGCGCTGATCAAAACGACTGGTGCTGTTGATAAAGGAATTTCCCCGGCAACCTTTTATGTGTTGCGCAATACCACCATGCCGGGAGTACTGGTGGAAATGGGCTTCGTAACGAATGAGCAGGAATCGGTTCAACTGAAAAACGATGCCTACCGGGGTAAAGTAGCCCAAGGTGTCTTTAATGGCATTGCGGCTTATTTTGCCAACCGGTAGTCGGCTGCAGCGGGAAGACAGGGATGTGTAGCGCATCTCTGTCTTCTCCTTTTCCTGTAAATTGATAACGGGCTTGCTGCAGCAGGGTTTCGCGCACCCGGCGGTATCGGGCAGATAATATAATAAATACTTCACAGCAGGAAATTTGGAATTTTACACGAAATTAATTAAGTTAAATCTTTGTCATATGCCTATGCCCATTTAAAATAAAAAGGAGTTTTTTATGTACTGTAAATCTACTTTACCAAATGGAGTAAGAGTTGTTTCGGAAGCCATTCCCTATGTCAAGTCGGTGACACTGGGGGTGTGGGTGGGTACTGGTTCCCGTTCTGAAACGGAGCATAATCACGGTATTTCCCATTTTATTGAACATTTGATGTTTAAGGGAACGGCCAACCGCAGTGCCAAAGATATCGCGGAAGAAGTCGATGCCATTGGCGGGCAGTTAAATGCCTTTACGGCCAAGGAACACACCTGTTACTATATTAAAGTGCTGGATACTCATCTGGAATTGGCGATTTCCATTCTTAGCGATATGCTGCTAACCTCCAAATTTGACGAAGAAGATATCAACCGCGAGCGGGAAGTTGTTCTGGAAGAAGTGAATATGTATGAGGACTCGCCCGATGAACTGGTCCATGATATTCATTTGGAGAAAATCTGGCCCGGCCATCAACTGGGCAGCAATATTCTGGGCTCTGCCGCCTCGATCAAGAAGTTTGATCAGGCAATGGTGCGGGACTACTATGGCCGGTTTTATACGCCGGACAATTTTGTCATCGCGGCGGCAGGCAATTTTGAGCACAAAAAATTGCTGCAATTAACGGAACGGTATTTTGGCAAACTAGCCGGACGCAAGAACCAGGCTGCTGTAATGCCGCCCGAACTGCAACCGGGATACAGCGTGTACAGTAAGGATACCGAACAGGTGCATTTGTGCATCGGCATGCCGGGTGTGCCACAGGGGACGCCCGATGTGTACGGCATTCACATCTTAAATAATATATTAGGCGGCGGGATTAGTTCACGGCTGTTTCAAGCCATCCGCGAAGAACGGGGACTGGCCTATTCGGTCTATTCCTATCAGACCAATTACAGTGATGCCGGCTTATTTTCCGTCTATGCCGGAACCAGGCCGGGCAACCTTGCCCAGGTACTTGAATTGATCCTGCAAAATGTAGCTGACTTAAGGGAGCAGGGGATCGATGAAAAAACGTTGGCCAAAACCAAGGAACAGTTAAAGGGAAGCCTGCTATTAGGGCTGGAAAGTTCGAGCAGCAGAATGTCGCGGCTCGGTAAGCTGGAAATCAGTTTGGGACGCTATATCACGCTGGACGAGGTGGTGGCCAAAATCGAGCGGGTGACGCTGGACGATATCAGGCGGATTGCGGTTGACTTGTTTGATCCGCAGCGGATGTGCTTTACGGCGCTAGGGCCTGTGGACGAGTCAATCTGGCCGTAAGGCTGACGATCGAAAAAGCTGACGATTGGGAGAAAAAGTGATGAGACAGCGGGGATTTGAATTGGTTTCGGCATTTGAATGCTCCGGTATTGCTTTACCGGAGCGAAAAACGGCCTGCAGTGCCGGCTACGACCTGGCGGCGGCTGCGGCGGCAGAACTGCCGCCAGGCAAACTGGCGCTCATTCCGACAGGTTTAAAAGCCTATATGGAATCGGATGAGTTTTTGGGCATTCACATCCGTTCAAGCTTGGCGATCAAACGGGGCGTGAGCCTGGCCAATAGTCAGGGCATTATTGATGCCGATTATTATAACAACCCTGATAATGAGGGTCATATTTTCATTGCCGTGCGCAACGACAGTGACAGTCCGGTGCGGATTGAGCGGGGCGAACGGATTGCTCAGGGAATTTTTTATAAATACTTAACGGCAGATCATGATACGGAGCCGACCGACCGGCGTGCCGGCGGCTTCGGCAGTACGGGCCGGTAATTTTGATCGTGTAAAATGCGCCGGAACAGCTTTACTTGCTGTTTCGGCGCATTTTTTATACATATTTTTTTATGCTCTGCCATACGATGTAATGACACTGGCAGTGGAGGTGCGGGGTTGATTAGCTTACTTGTTCTTTTTACACTGGCGCTTATGCTGCCTGTATCCATCTGGCTGCGCATGTGTTGGCTGCGGCAGCAGGCCGGCAAGGTGGAACCCAAGGCATCCCCTTTGTCGCTGGCCGTGCAGGAGCTGCTGGCGGCTGCTGGCGGCATTTATCTGTCGCTCATTATGTTGCTTTCGTTTTTAAAGATTGATGTTCCGGAAAAGATCCTGTTGCTGGGCGTCGCTATGGACCCGCTGCCTTGTCTGGCCATTGGCCTGGCTATTGTGCAGCCCCTGGTTATGCGCCTTTTTAACAAGAATTAGGAGTGAAGAAAAATATGAGGTTAAGTGAATTATCGGGAAAAGAAGTCATCAATATCGGTGACGGAGCGCGGCTGGGAGTCATTAACGAGTGTGAGCTTACGTTTGATGCCAGAACCGGGGAAATTGACTCCCTGATTCTGCCGGTGAGCCAGAGCTTTTTGCATTTTTTAAGCGATACGAAAGTTTCCGCCATTCCCTGGGACAGTGTTAAAAAAATTGGCGACGATGTCATAATTATTGAGTTGCAGCAGGCAGGAGAAGTGTCGAATTCCCGCATGCTTCGTCGAACCGGCAATACATAGTAAGCGGCAGAATGGACAAACTAACATGGTAGAATTGGACTTTGTCCAATTCATACTTCAATGTTAGGAGGTCTGTTTATGAACAATTCCGGAAACAACCAGTCTTCTACGCAACAAACTGCCAGCAGTGCAGTCGTTAACAGTTACGCCGGCGCTTCCTCAAGCAGCGGCCAGAACGCCGCCGGTGCGCAGGGACAGGCAACAAACGGCATGCAGGCACAAAATGCATCGCAGAGTCAAACAGCTACCTCAAGCAGCGGCCAGAATAGCGGTGCGTCAAACAGCACCCAGTCTTCGCAAGCTGCCGGTAAAGGAACAAAAAGCGTCGTTGGGGTATTTAAGTCACGCAGCAGCGCCGAGCAGGCTGCTCAGCAATTGCGTCAGCAGGGCTTTAGCACCGAAGAGATCAATTTGGTAAGCAAGAAGCGGGAAGGAGAGGGCAAACCCGAATACTATGACGACGATATTACCGACGGCGCTTTAACGGGCGGCACTATTGGCGGTATTGGCGGTTTGCTGCTGGGCGCCGGGGCTATGGCTATTCCGGGGATTGGTCCGGTTATCGCCGCCGGTCCGATTGCGGCAGCTATCAGTGGTGTTGTAGCTGGCGGTATTGCCGGCGGCCTGATTGATTGGGGCATTCCGGCCGAGGCTAGTCATCGGTATGAGGAAAGTGTGGCTCAGGGCAATACGCTGGCCGTTATCCGCGCCGACGCTGCCAAGGTAAATGCCGCCGCTCAGGTATTGCGGCAAAACGGGGCCAGTGAAGTGGAAAGTCACAATACCAAATAGTGATTGTAAAATCTGAAATTGACTAAACGGCTCCAGCGGTTAACTCGCCTTTACTCCCAGGAGTAAAGGCGAGTTAAGCGGCGGTCGGTGTTTTTTTTCGCAAAAAGATTGACACTGATGGAACGCTTAGTATACAATGTACGTAAAATAAATAGACCTCATCCTGCGCGGGGTGGAGTAGAGGTGCGAACAAGATGAGTACTTTCAGCTAGAGTGGTGTCGATGATCTGAAAGGAAAGGGTTGTTTGCCGAAGTATAGCAAGGCGGCCAAGCCTTGTATACTGGTCTTACATCGAATAGGTTTAAGACTGTCACCAAAGTGGTATTTGGTGGAGCGCTATCTCAAATCGACGGCAGGGGATATTCTTTTGTTATATTTCCTGATGTCATGGTTTTGGCTGTCTAATCACAAATAAGACAGCCGGTGAGATAAGCATTCACCGGCTGTCTTTTATTATTTTAGGAGGTGGACTTTTGTGATTAGAGTAATAGTGTGCGGCGCATACGGCAAAATGGGCCGTGAAGTGTTGAAGGCCGTATATAATGACAAGGAATTGGAACTGGTCGGTGCTATGGATGTGAACTCCAGCTTTGCCGATGCCGGCGAACTGATTGGTATAGGCAAGATCGGCGTTACGGTAGGCAAGGATTTACAGACGGTTATCACCGAGACCAAACCGCAGGTTATGGTTGATTTTACTAATCCCGCCGCAGTGATGCCCAACATTCGCACGGCTATTGCCTGTGGTGTAAGTCCTGTTGTGGGTACAACCGGCTTATCAGCGGATGATTTGGCAGAAGTAGGGCGGTTATGCAGCGATAAAAAGGTCAACGCGTTGATTGCGCCTAACTTTGCTATTGGGGCCGTATTAATGATGAAAATGGCGCAGGACGCGGCAAAGTATCTTCCTCATGTGGAAATTATCGAACTGCATCATGACCAGAAGCTGGATGCTCCCTCCGGTACGGCGCTGCGGACGGCACAGTTGATTGCCGAAAAGCGGGGTTTCTTAAAACAGGGCCATCCGAACGAAGAGGAAAAACTGGCCGGTGCCCGAGGCAGCGAACTGGAGGGTATTCGTATCCATAGCGTCAGACTGCCTGGCTATGTCGCCCATCAGGAGGTTATTTTCGGCGGCTTGGGGCAGACTTTGACCATCCGTCATGATTCGATCTCCCGTGAGTCATTCATGCCCGGCGTGGTGCTTGCCTGCAAGCGGGTACTTACTATCACGGGGCTGGTTTGTGGTTTGGAGAACATTTTGGACTAATGCATAATATGGTGAGTATGAACGGTGCTAGGGCGTGCCTTCACACTAACGGAATGATCCATGGCGACTGATTTTTTGCGCCAGACGAGATATACCCTAAAGGGCACGCGAAATTTTGCAGGAATAGCGGCCCCTATTTTCAAAAATTTTAGCGAAGTATGGCACAAAAAGCGCTGTCAGGGAGCGTTTCGGATAGTTTAAAGACACGCCTTACAGGAAAAGGAGCGATTGGGAATGAAAAAATATAATGTTGCAATACTCGGGGCTACTGGCGCAGTAGGCAAGGAGTTTCTGGAACTGATTGAAGAGCGTAATTTTCCGTTTGCCGAATTGAAACTATTGGCTTCCTCCCGTTCGGCAGGTAAAAAAATCGACTTTATGGGAAAAACTTATACTGTAGAAGAAGCCAAACCGGAATCCTTTGAAAATGTACAGATTGCTTTATTTGCCGGCGGCGCGGCGAGTAAGGCTCTGGCTCCCGAGGCTGTAAAGCGCGGCGCCGTCGTCATTGACAATTCCAGCGCCTTTCGCATGGATCCGAAGGTGCCCTTGGTCATTCCCGAGGTAAATCCTGAGGCGATTAAAGAACATCAAGGCATTATCGCCAATCCGAACTGTTCTACTATTATTATGCTGATGGCATTAAAGCCGATTTATGACAAAGCGAAGATTAAACGGATCGTCGTATCGACCTATCAGGCCGTTTCCGGTGCCGGTAAAGAAGCGATTGATGAACTGGAAAATCAGGTGGTTGCCCATATTCAACGGGCGTCGATCGAAGCTAATATTCTGCCGGGCGCCAGCCTGCCGAAGCATTACCAAATCGCTTTTAATCTGCTGCCGCAGATCGATGTGTTTGTTGACGGCGATTATACCAAGGAAGAAATGAAAATGGTTCATGAAACACACAAAATTCTGGGTGACCATACAATCGGCATTTCGCCCACAGCCGTGCGGGTCCCGGTGTTCCGCAGTCATTCCGAGTCGATCAATCTGGAACTGGCAGAACCGTTGTCGGCCCAGGAGGCCCGGAATTTATTGAGCGCTTTCCCCGGTGTTGTGGTGGAGGATGAGCCGGCAGATATGGTGTATCCTATGCCGCTGCTTACCTCCGGCAAAAACGATGTGGCCGTAGGACGTATCCGGGAGGACAAATCGGTACCGTACGGCTTGAACCTCTGGGTTGTAGGCGATCAAATCCGCAAAGGCGCGGCTTTGAACGCACTGCAGATTGCGGAATACATGATTGGACATAATTTAGTTTGAGGTGTTGGGAATGCGTATAATTGTCCAGAAATTTGGCGGCACATCGGTCGCCAATGAGGATGTTAGAAAACTGGTGGTAGGCAAGGTGGAAAAAGTGCGCAGCCAGGGCTACAGCCCGGTGGTTGTGGTATCCGCTATGGGTCGCAAAGGGGAGAATTACGCTACAGATACCCTTATCGGCCTGGCCCGGACCGCCAATAAAAACATTGCCGCACGGGAACTTGACCATATGATGTATTGCGGTGAAATGATTTCGGCAGTGATTATGGCCGGCACATTGCAGGCAGCCGGCATGGATGCCGTTATGCTGACCGGCGGGCAGGCCGGCATTATTACCGACAATCATTTTGGCCGCGCCCGGATTTTAAAGATTGAGCCGTCCCGCATTATAAGCCTGATTAAGGCTGGCCGGATTCCGGTCGTTTGCGGTTTTCAGGGGATGACCACCGAAGGGGAGTTCACCACGCTGGGCCGCGGCGGTAGTGATACGACAGCGGCGGCGCTCGGCGCGACACTGTCGGCGGAAATGATCGAAATCTATACCGATGTCGACGGGATTATGACAGCCGATCCGCGGATGGTGAAGAGTGCGCAGATTCTTGACTGTATCAGCTATGGCGAGGTTTGCCAACTGGCGCACCAGGGAGCCAAGGTCATTCATCCCCGGGCGGTGGAAATTGCCATGCAGAAAAATATTCCTTTAATTGTTAAGTCCACCTTCTCCGACGAACCGGGAACACTGATTACGAACATCGGTCAGGATGAGAACGGCGGAACTATTGTTAGCGATCGGATTGCCACTGGCGTAACCTCACTGAGCAATATTGCCCAGATTCGGGTAAATATTGATGCCGGAGCTGCTCATGGTTCGAGCTTTCAGGTGTTTAAGCTGATGGCCGAAAGCTGCATCAGCGTGGATTTGATTAACGTTCATCCCGGACAGATTATGTTTACTGTGGCGGGAGATGCCGCTGAACGGGCTGTTAACCGGCTGCGGGAAGGCGGTTATCAGGTAGCCGTAACCTATGACTGCGCCAAGGTATCGGTGGTCGGCGGCGGCATGCGGGAAGTACCCGGCGTTATGGCCAGCTTTGTGGAGGCGTTGGCTACCAATAAGATATCCATTCTGCAAACAGTCGACTCCCATACTTCCATATCCGCCCTGGTGAAACGGGAGGATGTGCAGGCGGCGGTATTGGCGTTGCATGAAAAGTTTGGCCTAGCAGGGTGAGCCGGAACGAACCCTGTTAGGTGGGTATATCCTCTACCTTATTAATAAACAAAAACAGGAGGGGCGTTTGTGAGGAATTTTGGCAGAGTGTTTACAGCGATGGTTACTCCTTTTCATGAGGATTTGCGGGTTAATTATGCTGCCGCTGCTCAGTTAGCTACACATTTGGCTGCCAATGGTTCGGACGGTTTGGTGATCGCGGGAACTACCGGTGAATCGCCGACCTTAACACAGGAAGAAAAACTGAATTTATTCAGTACCGTCTTGGAGGCGGTGGGCGACCGGGTTACCGTTATTGCCGGAACCGGCTCAAATGATACACAGCATTCCATCGAAATGACCAGGGAAGCGGAAAAACTGGGTGTCCATGGCGCCATGCTGGTAGGCCCCTATTATAATAAGCCCAATCAGGAAGGGTATTATCAGCACTTTAAAGCCATTGCCGAGTCCACAGCGCTACCGTTGATTGTATATAATGTACCCGGCCGTACGGGGTCCAATATTTCACCGGACACCATCGTCCGGCTGGCGGCCATCAAAAACATCGTGGCGGTGAAAGAAGCCAGCGGTTCACTGGATCAGGCTTCGGAGATCGTGCGGCGGGCACCGGCCGGTTTTATGGTGTACAGCGGTGACGACAGCCTGACACTGCCTATTCTGGCAGTCGGTGGCGTTGGCGTAATCAGTGTGGCCAGTCATATTATCGGCCGACAGATTCAAAATATGATTGCCGCTTTTGCCGCTGGCGATGTCCGGCAGGCTCAGGCCATTCACGGGAGCATTTTTCCGTTTTATAAATTGATGTTCATTAACAGCAACCCCATACCGGTTAAAACAGCCGTTAATCTGCTGGGATTGTCGGCAGGCCCCTGCCGGCTGCCGCTGACGACGGCGTCTGCCGGGGAAGTGGAGCAGATTAAAGAGAGCATGCGGCAACTGGGCATTATGTAATATATTGGGAACGGCCCCATTCTCGTAGAGGATGGGGCCGTATGTCTGTCGGGGAATGGGCATATAATAAATCAAAATCAGTTCCACTTGTTGTCATGACGGAAATAAGGTATAATGGCAGTAAGTGGAAGTGACGGACGGCTGGTTTGACCTGAGTGGAGTGGACGGCGATAATCGTAGAGAGGTCTGGTTCTTTACTTAAAATATTCTGGAGGTGTGCTTTTTTTTGGCAAAGTTACCGCAAAAACTTCAAATTATTCCTTTGGGAGGATTGGGAGAGATAGGAAAGAACATGACAGTGGTCCGCTGTGGCGACGACATTGTTGTGATTGACTCCGGCCTCATGTTTCCTGAGGATGACATGCTAGGGATCGATTTAGTCATTCCCGATATTTCGTACCTGCTTGACAACCGTGATTTGGTGCGCGCCATCGTGCTGACTCACGGACATGAAGATCATATCGGCGCCCTGCCGTATGTCTTAAAGCAGCTTGATGTACCGGTGTATGGGACGCGCCTGACACTGGGCATATTAGAAAACCGGTTGAAGGAAAACCATCTTACCAATGCGCAATTGGTGGCTGTGACACCGGGCAGCCAAATTCAGGCCGGAGCTTTTACCGTCGGCTTTATCCGGGTCAGCCACAGCATTGCCGACAGTGTGGCTTTATTTATCAAGACGCCGGTGGGAACTATCGTTCATACGGGCGACTTCAAATTGGATCAAACGCCGGTAGACGGCAAAGTGACCGACTTCCACAGATTTGCCGAACTGGGGGACCAGGGAGTCCTCGTCATGCTGGCAGACAGCACCAATGCCGAACGACCCGGCTATACGATGAGCGAACGGTCGGTGGGAGTCACTTTTGATGAAACCTTTCGTACCGCCAAAGACCGTATCATTATCGCCACATTTTCTTCCAACGTGCACCGTGTCCAGCAGGCTGTCGATATGGCCTGCAAGTATAAGCGCAAAGTGGCCGTATTGGGACGGAGCATGGTCAATGTTGTTAATATCGCGCTGGAACTTGGTTATCTGAATATTCCGGAGGGAGTATTGATTGACATTGATCAGATCAATCAGTACCCTGCTTCTGCGATTGTCATTCTGACCACCGGGAGCCAGGGCGAGCCGATGTCGGCCCTGACCCGTATGGCGATGTCGGATCACCGGAAGGTCGATATCGTTCCCGGCGACACCGTCGTCATTTCCGCTACGCCTATACCGGGCAACGAAAAGCTGGTGGCCCGGACGATTGACTATTTGCTGCGCCAAGGCGCCGACGTTGTTTATGAAGCGACTTCAGGCATCCATGTTTCCGGCCATGCCAGCCAGGAAGAGCTTAAGCTGATGCATAATCTGATTCGTCCTAAATTTTTCATACCCGTCCATGGCGAATACCGCCATTTGAAGAAGCATGCCAAACTGGCGCAGGACATGGGAATGGCCAAGGAAAACATCTTTGTAGCCGAGAATGGACAAGTTTTGGAGTTTACCAAAGACAGAGGTATGATCGCCGGAAAGGTTACGGCCGGTAACATTTTAGTGGATGGCCTGGGAGTTGGCGATGTCGGCAATATTGTACTCCGTGACCGGAAACAATTATCTCAGGATGGCATACTCATCGTCGTCGTCACCATGGAAAAACAAGGTGGTGTGGCGGCAGGTCCTGATATCGTTTCCCGCGGCTTCGTATATGTCCGCGAATCGGAACAATTGATGGAAGAGGCCAGGGAAAAGGTAAAACAGGCGTTGGAAAAATGCCAGACCAATAATATTACCGAATGGGCGGCGATTAAAAATAATGTCCGCGATGCGCTGGGCAAATATCTGTATGACCGGACCCGCCGCCGTCCGATGATTCTGCCGATTATTATGGAAGTATGAGTAAAGACTGTGAAGGGCCTGAATAAGTGGGCTTTTTACAGTCTTTTTTCTTTTAAACGAACGGTTTATGACAGGCTATCTTATATGGACCGGCCTTTTCGTCAGCCACAATGCGTATTTCATCACCAGGCTCTTTAGGTATGAAAGTTGATTTGCCGTCAATACTATTACTGAGAATTGATTACTGGAGGTAATATGATGATAAAGAGCAGCAATCCTGTTATTCCTGAGCCGGGAACACAGCCTGAAACGCCGGTAGTGCCTGATACGCAGAAGAAAAGTAAGCGGGCTAAGAAAGCGACCGGCCCGGCTGACAATATTCAGGAACTGGGAACTGCCGAAGTTCCAGTGGCCAAAAGTAACATTCATGTCATGACCATCATCGGTCAGATTGAGGGGCATATGGTGCTGCCGCCCCAGAATAAAACCACCAAATATGAACATATCATGCCGCAGTTGGTGGCTATTGAACAAAACCCGGAGATTGAAGGTCTATTGCTGTTGTTAAATACTGTAGGCGGTGACGTGGAAGCGGGATTGGCCATTGCCGAGTTGATTGCCAGTATGTCCAAACCCTCGGTGTCTATTGTGCTTGGCGGCGGCCATAGTATTGGCGCGCCCATTGCCGTATCGGCTACGCATTCTTTCATTGTCGAAAGTGCCAGCATGACCATTCATCCGATTAGACTGACCGGACTGGTGATCGGAGCACCCAGTTCGTTTGATTATCTGGAAAAGATGCAGGAGCGGGTGAATAAATTTGTGGTAACCCATTCCAAGATTACGGAAAAAAAGTGGAAGGAATTGTTGTATAAAACAGGTGAACTTTCGCGGGATATCGGAACCTCAGTTGTCGGCAAGGATGCCGTACATTATGGCCTGATCGACGAAATCGGCGGGATTGCTCAGGCCCAGCTTACCTTGCAGCAACTGATTACCGCTAATAAGGCCGATAAGGGGTTGAAACAATAATGCTGCTCTGGACGATTATGCCTCTGGAGTCGATTTTTCCGGCCGAACCATATCAGCCGGACTATGAGGAAGTCACGCTTGGCCAAAGCCGGGTTTTAATGGAAAGAATCAACGCCCGGCAATGTAAAGTGGTCCGGCTGATCACGACCGATCCTGGCGAATACCTGGATCCTAGGCTGCAGCCGGGAACAGTTGTGGCCTATTCCAGTAGTCCGACAAGCCTAAATTCATAGTGTTCTTATCGCGAGATTTTCCGTCAAGCTTCGTTGTCGCCACCTTATGTGCGATATGCGCGGCTCCTCCGCCAAAGCTGAACGAAAAATCTCGCGCAATTCATCCTATGCCTTTAGACTTGGCGGACTCTAAGAGGCGCTCGATTTATAGAGCGCTTTTTTTTACAAAAATAAAGGATTTTATGTATAAGCGTAGAAAAAACTACGGAGAGGTGGTTTTTTTGCCTAAACTCTCAGACTTGAAACCAGAAACAAGATACGAGTTACTGGGTATTTTGCTGTTCACCGCAGGAGTGCTGGCCTTCATCAGTCTTGCCGGCTTACATACAGGACCGTTCGGTTTGTTTATGGCAAAAGTCCAGCGTTATATGTTTGGCATCGGAGCCTTGGCTTTGCCGGTGGTGCTGGTGGCAATCGGGTCCCGTTATGTCTGGACGCAAATGGCAATCGACTTTTCTTTGAAGTTTTGGGGATTGTCGTTTTTATATGTACTGGCCTTAACGATTTTTCATCATTTTAAAATTCCGCCGGGACAGGAAATATTGCCGGAGAGCCTGGTGGCCGGCGGTGGCCTGCTGGGCGGAATGCTGCTGTTTTTTTTGCGGAAGCTGTTGGGGACGGACGGCTCGCTGGTGGTCTTGATCGGTCTGGCCGTTTGTGCCATTATTGGTACAACTACCTGGTCGTTGCAGCGGACCCTATGGCTTGCCAAACAGAAGGCCGGTGACAGTCTGGATAGCGCCCGGGAAGCCATTGCCGCTGCCAGGGAAACCCTTGTGGAAAAAATGGTCCGGACTGATGAGGAAGAACCGGCGGCAGTCAGCGCCGGGAAATATAACGCTCGCTCCCGGTCTTTTTACAATCAGGAACAGGATGTCTTTAAACTGTCCCGCCAGGATACTCCGGTCACACCGGAGCCTGTTATGAATTTTGCGCCGGACGAACCGGTGATGGAGATAAAAAGCGAGAAACGGGAAATTACTAGATATAGCCTGCCGCCGCTGTCTATACTAAAACGGGTGGTTAAAACCAAACAACCCAAGCCCTCCAAAGAAATCACCGATAATGCGCAAATTCTGATTAATACACTGGATAGTTTTGGCGTAAGCGCCAGAATGATCAATACCTGTCAGGGGCCGGCGGTCACCCGCTACGAACTGGAGCCGGCGCCCGGCGTCAAAGTAAGCAAAATTGTCGGCCTGGCTGACGATCTCGCTCTGAAACTGGCGGCTACAGGAGTCCGTATTGAGGCGCCGATCCCGGGCAAAGCGGCAATCGGCATTGAAGTGCCGAATAAGGATATTGCCGGTGTCCATTTGCGGGAGGTCCTGGAAAGCGAGGAAATTAAAAAGGCGTCATCCAAATTGACTGTGGCACTGGGCAAGGATATTGCCGGACAGGCGATCTGGGCCGATCTGGCGAAGATGCCCCACCTCCTGGTGGCGGGCGCTACCGGCTCCGGTAAGAGCGTGTGTATTAACACGTTGATAACCAGCATTCTGTTCCGGACAACACCCTCGGAGGTCAAGTTTATTTTAATTGATCCCAAAGTGGTGGAACTGTCCAATTATAACGGTATACCACATCTGATGACGCCGGTGGTGACTGATGCCAAAAAGGCGGCTTCCTCCCTGAACTGGGCGGTGCAGGAGATGGAACGGCGATATGCCGTATTTGCCACTGCCGGGGTACGGGATATCGGACGCTACAATGAAACGGTTGACGGCGAGGGTCTGCCGCTGATTGTGATTATCATTGACGAATTGGCGGATTTGATGATGGCTGCTCCGGTCGATGTGGAGGATGCCATCTGCCGTCTGGCCCAAAAAGCACGGGCTGCCGGACTGCATTTGGTGCTGGCGACCCAGCGGCCCTCGGTCGATGTTATTACCGGCACCATCAAGGCGAACGTACCTTCCCGGATTTCCTTCGCCGTGTCTTCTCAGATTGATTCCCGGACTATCCTGGATATGGCCGGTGCCGAGAAACTGCTGGGCAAAGGCGATATGCTGTTTTACCCGGTTGGTGCCCCGAAACCGCTTAGAGTGCAGGGGGCCTTCATTTCCGATGGTGAAGTGGAAGAACTGGTAGACTATATTAAACGGCAGGCTGAACCGGAGTATACGGAAGGAATTACCACTTGTGAGGGGCAACAGGCCGGCGTTGAGAAAGAACAGGCAACGCTGACGGATGAGTTGCTGGAAGAAGCCGTCCGGATGGTGTTGGAAACAGGCCAGGCTTCCGTGTCCATGCTGCAGCGGAAATTCCGTATCGGCTACACCCGGGCGGCTCGCCTGATCGACACGATGGAGGAAATGCGCATTGTAGGACCGAATATGGGCAGCAAAGCCCGTGAAATTTTAATGACTTCCGATCAAATTTATGCACGTTACTTTAATCAGGAAAATCAATAGGGCGTGTTTTCAAACTAATGGAATGGTCCATGGCGAGTGAGTTTTGCGCCAGCAAGGCAAAATTTTGTAGGAATAATGGCCCTTATTTCAAAAAATTTAACGAAGTATGGCCCAAAAAAGCACCGTCAGGGAACGTTGCGGATAGCTGAAAGCTGAAAGCACGTCTGGTTCCCTGGCACGGGATATCCTGCCAGTATGATATAAGGAGGAAACGTACATGCAGCAAGTGGGGGATATATTACGCTCCGAACGCGAAAAAAAGGGGCTGACGGTTAAGGACATTGAGTCGGCAACCAGTATCAGGGCGTTGTATATACAGGCAATTGAAGACGGGGAGTTCAAGGTCATTCCCGGTGAGGTCTATCTAAAGGGGTTCATTCGCAATTATGCTAATTATTTGGGATTAAACGGTCAGGAAATGGTTGACTTATACCGGCAAAGTCAGGCTCCGGCCAGCGTGACGCCGGAAACGGCCGCGGAAGTGAAAGCGGCGACCACCCCTTCGCCCTCGGCTGATACTGAGCCGAAAAAGACCAAGTCCTCGTATACCTGGGTTGTGATTCCGCTGGTGGCCGTTTGCCTGCTTGGTGCCGTGTGGTGGTTTATCGGCGGCGAGGGAAAGCCGGAAAGTCAGCCGCTGCCGGATGCCCCTAAGCAATCCCAGTCGGCGCCGGCTAAGCCGGCACCCGCCGCGCCTGTCACACCGGCCGCTCCGGTGCCGCAAACCGCTCCCGTTATGGTGACGGCTCAGTTTTCTGACGAATGCTGGCTGACAGTCATTGCCGACGGTAAGGAAATCTTTGAAGGTATTCCTAAAGCCGGCGAGTCAATGAGCTGGCAGGCACAAAAGACTTTGGTCGTAAAATTAGGCAACGCCGGCGGTGTAGATTGGGTATATAACGGCCAGCCGGTGGGGAAACTTGGGAAAAAGGGTGAAGTGGTGACTAAGACGTTTGCCGCTAAACAATAAAAGCCTATTTAGGCTTTTTTATTTTTATTTTGGAGAGATGGTTTATGAAGGAAAATTTTCTGCCGATTTCAATGGATGAGATAAGAAAACGTGGCTGGTCAGAGCTTGACTTTATTTTGGTATCCGGCGACGCCTATGTTGATCATCCCAGCTTTGGGCCGGCTATTATCGGGCGGCTGCTGGAAAAGCATGGCTTTAAAGTAGGCATTATCGCCCAGCCTGACTGGCGCTCCACTACCGATTTTAAAAAATTGGGCAAACCGCGGCTGGGTTTTTTGGTTACGGCCGGTAATCTGGATTCCATGCTGAATAAGTTTACCGCTGCCAAGAAATACCGCAGCAGCGATTCCTATTCACCGGGGGGAGCAGCCGGGCGGCGGCCGGAACGGGCTACCATCGTATACTGCAATCGCATCCGTGAGCTGTCCAAGACAGTGCCGCTCATTATCGGCGGCATCGAAGCCAGTCTAAGACGGTTCAGCCATTACGACTATTGGTCGGATCAGGTGCGGCGCTCCATTCTGGTGGACTGCCGGGCCGATCTGCTGATCTATGGCATGGGTGAAAAACAGGTGATTGAGATTGCCCGCCAGTTGGAGCAGGGGTTGGCGGTCAAAGATATCCGTGATGTCCGGGGTACCTGTTATCGTACCGAAAACCTGGACCATCTGTGGGATTATTGTGAAATCCCGGGGCACGAGGCAGTCAGCACGGATAAGAAGCGCTTTGCCGCCGCCTTTAAAACCCAGTACCAGGAGCAGGATCCTATCCGGGGCAAGACGCTGGTCCAACCCTGCAGCGAGCAGTATGTTGTGCAAAACCCGCCGGCTCTGCCATTGTCCGCTGTCGAAATGGACGAAATTTATGATTTGCCGTATCAGCGCACCTGGCATCCGGCTTATGATGCGGCAGGCGGCGTACCGGCCATTCAGGAAGTAAAATTCAGTATTGTCAGCCACCGCGGCTGTTTCGGCGGCTGTTCGTTCTGTGCCATTGTTTCTCATCAGGGACGTATCATTCAAAGCCGTAGCCGGGAGTCCATTCTGGCTGAGGCGAAAGCGATTATTGCGTTGCCTGATTTCAAAGGCTACATTCACGATGTGGGCGGCCCGACAGCCAACTTCCGGCTGCCTTCCTGCCGTCATCAGGCCGAGCGGGGAACCTGCAAAGGCCGCCAGTGTCTGCATCCTTTCCCCTGTAAGGAAATTCAGTCCGATCATTCCGAGTATTTGGATCTGCTAAGGGATTTACGAAAGCTGCCGGGGGTAAAAAAGGTATTTATCCGTTCCGGTCTGCGTTATGATTACTTAATGACAGGCAATAATAAAGAATTCTTGCGCGAATTATGCGAACATCATGTCAGCGGGCAACTGAAAATCGCGCCAGAGCACATTTCAACCAAGGTGACCCGCCTGATGGGCAAGGCTGATAAATCAGTCTATCTGGCGTTTATGCGGGCCTATCAGAAAATGAATCAGGAACTGGGGAAAGAGCAGTATCTGGTGCCTTACTTTATGTCCAGCCATCCCGGCGCAGGCTTGAAGGAAGCGGTAGAACTGGCTGAATTTATCCGCGACCTGGGATATCATCCGGAACAGGTGCAGGATTTTATTCCTTCGCCGGGCAGTTTGTCCACTTGTATGTATTATACCGGTCTCCATCCATTGACCGGCGAAGCGGTCTATGTGGCCAAAGACCCCCATGAGAAAAAACTGCAGCGCGTACTGCTGCAGTATCGGGACCCTAAAAATTACGCACTTGTTCATGAAGCGCTGGTCAAAGCCCAGCGGCAGGACTTGATCGGTTATGACCCTAAGTGTCTGATCCGGCCGCCTCGTCCGGCGACCGCTAGAAACAAGCCGGCCATTTCGGGATCGAACGGCCGTTCACTTCGTTCCGGCAGTCCGGCGACCCACCGTAAGAAAACGGGAAAGCAGCAATCCCGCAAATAAAACGGCCATTTTTGGTCAACGAGCGAAGCAGGTTGATCCGAAGCGGCGGTTATTAAACTTGAGAAAAAGCCGTTGTCCAGGGTGTCTTGGTAGGATTTTTTTCTTGCATGACGAAAGAATAAAGGGTATAGTTATATTGTTTTGTATTTAAGTTAACTTGGAGGTAAATTATGCGACGTTATCTATCGGTCCTGTTTGTTTCCTATCTGCTGATTATCGCCGTAGTATCGGGCAGTACCTATCTGACCGGACAGGCCGGTAAACAACAGGCCAAAGATATCAAAAGTATTACCGTATATACTTCCTTACCACTGGAGCAGATAGAGCCGCTTGCGCAGGACTTTGAAAAATCACAGGAAATACGAGTCAACATCGTGCCGCTGTCCGAGGCCGATCTGTTAGTGCGGGCAAACAGCCAGAAAGAGAAGCCCCAGGCCGATCTGATTTTGGCGAACCGAGCACTATTAGAGCAGGCTAAGGCAGCCAATTTGTTGATGCCATATACATCGGAGCAGTTGGATATTATTCCGGCCCGGTTCATTGACAAGGATAATTTTTGGACAGGTATCTGGTACGATCCCATCGTATTTGTCGCAAACCAGGATTTTTTGAAAAAAATGCCTCAGCCTCCGGCTAAGTGGTCCGATTTAACCAAGGTCAACACTGTCCGGGTGGGCATAACGGATTTTCTGGCCTCAGAATCATCGGCCAACCTGCTGTATACGCTGATGTCCAATCAAGGTGAGCAGCAGACCTTAACCTTTTTGAAGCAGCTTCATCCACAAATCGTTCAATATGCCAAATTCTTAGCTACACCGGTGCGTATGGCCGGGCTGGGTGAAGTGGATATTGCCATTGCGGTGCAAAGCGAAGCCATGCGCTATCTAAAAGACAGTTTTCCTCTAACCATTATTCATCCGGAAGAGGGGACGGCTTATTTGCTGACCGGTGCCGGGCTGGTTAATGGCGCGCCACAGCAGGCAGAAGCCAAGCTGTTTATCAACTGGCTGACGCAGGACAATGCTCAGGCCGCTTTGCAAAGAAACAAACTGTATTTTGTACCTACCAATCCGGAAATTCCGGCTTATAAAAGCTATGATACCAAGAATCTAAAACTGCTGGAAAACAAGCTGGTAAATCAGGACCAGCAGAAACAGCTCTTGGATAAATGGGTGCAAACCGTGCGTTTGAATACAAAACAATAACTACTTTATTATGCTTGTGTGAGTTTAGGAGGAACGTTCATGCTAAAAGCCGGGTTTGTCAGCCTAGGCTGTGCCAAAAATCTTGTAGATACCGAAGTGATGCTGGGAATGCTGTCGGCCGGACAGATTGAAATTATCGACGAGCCGTCCGAGGCGGATATTTTAATTGTCAACACCTGCAGCTTTATAGACTCAGCCAAGGAAGAGTCGATTTCCACCATCTTACAGATGGCCGACTATAAAAAAACAGGCAAATGTCGCGGGCTAATCGTGGCGGGCTGCCTGGGGCAACGGTACCGGGAAGACCTCTTGCAGGAATTGCCGGAAGTGGATGCCATTGTCGGCACCGGTGCCTGGCACCGGATTAATGAAGCCGTCGAGGCCGTTTTGCAGGGCCAGCGGGTACTGCTGGTGGACGCAACCAATACGATTTACGATGAAACCATGCCGCGAATTAATGCCACCCCCTTTTACAGTGCTTATGTAAAAGTGGCGGAAGGCTGCAGCAACTGCTGTTCCTATTGCGTCATTCCCCAGGTGCGCGGGTCTTTTCGCAGCCGGCCGGTGGAGTCTGTCGTTGGCGAAGTCCGCGCTTTAGCGGCGCGGGGCATTAAGGAGATAAATTTAATTGCCCAGGATACAACCAGCTATGGCCGGGACTTATACGGCAAAGCATATTTGGATACACTATTAAAAGAGCTTATTAAGATTGAGGAGATTGTCTGGATCCGCTTATTGTATTGTTATCCGAACTACTTTACCGATGAAGTGATTGAACTGATTGCAACGGAGCCCAAGATTTGCAAATATATTGATTTGCCGCTGCAGCACGTCCATGACGATATCTTAAAGGCCATGTACCGTAAAGACAGCCGCAGTGATCTGGAAACCTTGCTGGCCAAATTGCGCCGGCGCATTGCCGGTGTGGCCATTCGAACCTCTTTTATTGTCGGTTTTCCCGGCGAGACGGAAGAACATTTTGCGGCGCTGAAGCAGTTTATGGCCGAGCAAAAATTTGACCGGGTCGGCATCTTTACCTATTCACGTGAAGACGGGACGGCTGCTGCCGTGTTGCCCGGACAGGTTCCGGAAGAAGTGAAAGAGGAGCGGTATCATCAGTTAATGGCCTTGCAATGCCAGATTTCGGAGCAATTAAACCGCAATCTGGAAGGACAGGTGCTGGACATTCTGGTGGAAAGCATCGACGAACAGACGCCGGGCACAATAGCAGGACGTTCGTATCGTGAAGCCCCCGATGTGGACGGAAAGGTATTTGTGGAGAATGCCGCCGGTGTAAAGATCGGTCAGTTTATTAAGGCAAAAGTGGCGCAGGGCTTTACGTATGATGTGGTGGCGGAAAAACTGTAAGGCGATCTACTTATAGTGGGCGGCTCTGTCCTGCTATTTTCTTTTGCTTATTTTGTAAGGGAATTTTTTCTACTAATAGGGTTTGCCGCTTGTTGGCCGTAGCTGACACGGCTGATTGTGAGGAGGTAGTATTATGATTCTGGAAATAGTAACTACCGGAACCGAATTATTGCTGGGACAAATTTTCAATACCAATGCGCCTTATCTAGCGGAAAAACTCAATGAAATGGGCTTTGACGTGGTGTACCAGACCACGGTTGGCGATAACCGGGAAAGAATGGCTCACGTTTTACAAACGGCGCTGGAACGGGCCGATATTGTGATCACTTCCGGCGGTATGGGGCCCACGCAGGGTGATATTACGAAAGAAGTGACGGCAAGCCTGTTTAACCGTGCCATGTATGTCCATGAGCCCAGCCTGGAACGCATCCGTACGCTCTTTACCCGTCGCCAGATGGCCATGCCCCAAAGCAATGAACGGCAGGCGATGATCCCCGAAGGAGCCATCGTTGTGGACAATGACTGGGGAACGGCGCCGGGAGTTATTCTGGAAGACGGCGGCAAGACCATTATCAATCTTCCCGGGCCGCCGCGCGAATTGGAAAGCATGTTTTCTCACGCCATTGCTCCTTATCTGGCCAAGCGTTATGGCGGCCAGGGAACCATTGTTTCCCGGGTTCTCCATACATATGGCATCAGTGAATCGGCCCTGGAAGAACGCATCAGCGACTATATCACGAAACAGACCAACCCGACGCTGGCTCTGCTAGTCCGGCCGGGCGGCGAAATTATTGTACGCCTTACGGCTAAAGCGGCGGATAAGCCGTCCGCTACCGCTTTAATTGCCAAATTGGAGGAAGAATTGCGCCAACAGATTGGCGAATATATATTCGGCGTGGACGGCGTGAGTCTGGGCGAGGTTGTCGGCAAGGCTCTCATGGAGCGAAAACTTAAAATCTCTTTAGCCGAATCCTGCACCGGTGGTCTGGTTACCAGCCGGATTACCGACGTGCCTGGTAGTTCAAGCTATCTTTTGGGCTCGGTGGTATGCTATGATAATAGCATAAAAATCTCTCAGGTTGGTGTGGCTGAAGCCACCCTCAGGGAATATGGCGCAGTGAGCTATCAGACGGCCCTCCAGATGGCCGGCGGCATCCGCCACCGGTTTGGCTCTGATCTTGGCGTAGGCATCACTGGCATTGCCGGTCCCGGCGGTGATACCAGCGACAAGCCGGTCGGACTGGTTTATGTGGCCATTGACGGGCCGCGCGGCAGTGAACATTATAAATTCAATTTCAGCGGTGAACGGACGTACATCAAAGAGCGTACGGCCTATACCGTGCTGAATCTGATAAGAAAATATTTAGAAACATAGAAGTACTATGAAAGTACTAAGGAGGATACACATTGAAAGATAATAATGGTTTATTTGGGGATATTCAATTAAGTAAGAAACTTTACTCCGCCGTTGCGGAGATGGGCTTTGAGGAGCCTTCGCCTATCCAGTCCAAAACCATACCGTTGGTTTTGGAGGGACATGATGTCATTGGTCAGGCTCAGACAGGCACCGGCAAAACAGCCGCTTTCGGCATACCCATAATGGAACGGATTACCGACAGCCGGCAAATTCAGGCGCTGGTGCTTACTCCCACCCGCGAACTAGCCATCCAGGTATCGGAGGAGCTGGCCAAGATTGGCAAATTCCGCCGCATAAAAACGCTGCCCATTTATGGCGGCCAGTCAATTGACCGGCAAATCCGGGCCTTGCACTTTGGCGTGCAGGTGGTTATCGGCACCCCAGGCCGTCTGCTTGACCACATCCGCCGCAATACTATCAAGCTGAACTCCGTAAAAATGCTGGTGCTGGATGAAGCCGATGAAATGCTGGATATGGGCTTTGTCGATGACATTGAAGCCATTTTGCAGAACATTCCTGCCGAAGATCGCCAGACCCTGCTATTTTCCGCCACTATGCCCAAACCGATTGCCACTTTGGCCGCCAAGTATATGAAAACGCCCAAGACGGTTACCATCAGTAAGGAACAGTTGACAGTGCCGCTCATTGATCAGATTTATTATGAAACCAGGGATAAGCTGGACGGTTTGTGCCGGGTTCTCGATCTGGAAGATGCCGACAAACTGATTATCTTTTGCCGGACCAAACGTGGCGTCGATGATCTGGTGGCATCGCTGCAGGGCCGGGGCTTTATGGCTGACGGACTGCACGGCGATTTAAGCCAATCTCAGCGCGACAAGGTTATGAAAAAATTCCGGGACGGCAAACTGGAAATCCTGATTGCCACCGATGTGGCCGCCCGGGGTCTTGACATTGATCATGTGACCCATGTTATTAACTACGATATACCGCAGGACCATGAGTCCTACGTGCACCGGATCGGCCGTACCGGGCGGGCCGGTAAGAAGGGTATAGCCATTACCTTTATCGGCCCCCGCGAGTACCGCCAGTTGAAACTGATCGAGAATCTGGCCAAAACCCGGATTATCCGTAAACAGCTTCCTTCGCCGGCCGATGTGCTGGAACGTCAGAGAGACCTTCTGAAGGGGCGGATCAACCGTATGGTTGAGCAAGGTGGTTTCAGTGACTATCACACTATCGTATCGGAGCTGGCTACCGACTATGATCCGCTGGATATTGCTGCCGCTGCGTTAAAATTATTCCAGGAAGGCTTTAAAGAGAAACCGGACAGTGAGGATTCGACGCCGAATTTCGCCAACACCGGCGGTCAGCCAGGCATGGTGCGGCTGTTTATCAATGCCGGCAAGGCGCAGAAAATACGGGCCGAGGATATTGTACGGACCATTGCCAGCGAAGCCGATATTCAGGGTAGCCGGATCGGCGTGATCAACATTTATGAGAAATTCACCTTTGTCGAGGTGCCGGAGGATGTAGCCGAACGGGTTATTTCGGTTATGCATAAGAACACCATCAAGGGTTATAAAGTGAATGTGGAACCGGCCAAGGGCCGTTAACCAAAGAAGAGGGCTGCGGCTCTCTTTTTTTGGGCTTTGTCTGTGGCAACGGTAGAAATCCGATGTCAGGGCTTCGCAGGCAATACTTGACAAATCGAACAGATGTTTGTAGAATAAAAGTATTAGTAGGAGAGAGGATGTGCCGCATGGATAAATTGAAGGCGATCGAGAGTGTACTTAAACAGGTAGAAAAGGATTTTGGCAAAGGGGCGATTATGAAGCTGGGTGAGGCGGCGGCCAAAATGAATGTGGAAGTCATCCCCACCGGTTCGATTGCACTGGATGCGGCTTTGGGGGCTGGCGGCGTTCCCCGGGGCAGAGTCATCGAAATATACGGCCAGGAGTCTTCCGGCAAGACAACGGTGGCACTGCACGTGATTGCTCAGGCCCAGAAGGCTGGCGGTTTTGCTGCATTTATTGATGCCGAGCATGCCCTGGATCCGGTATACGCCAAGAAACTGGGCGTTGATATAGACAATCTGCTTATCTCTCAGCCTGATAACGGCGAACAGGCGCTGGAAATTGCCGAGGCGCTGGTGAGAAGCAATGCGATTGACGTTGTGGTAGTGGATTCGGTAGCTGCTTTGGTGCCTAAAGCGGAAATCGACGGTGATATGGGCGACTCCCATGTCGGCCTGCAGGCGCGTCTTATGTCACAGGCCCTGCGGAAACTGACCGGGATCATCAGCAAATCGCGGACTACGGCTATTTTTATCAACCAGATCAGAGAAAAGGTCGGCGTCATGTTTGGCAATCCGGAAACGACCACCGGCGGTCGGGCGCTGAAATTCTACTCTTCGGTACGTCTGGAAGTAAGAAAAGGCGAACCGCTCAAGCAGGGCAATGACATCGTCGGCACCCGTACCAAGGTAAAAGTCGTTAAGAATAAAATCGCGCCTCCTTTCAAACAGGCGGAATTCGATATTATGTATGGCGAGGGGATTTCGCGTGAAGGCGGCATCGTTGATCTTGGCAGTGAGATGGATATCATCAATAAGAGCGGTGCCTGGTACTCCTATGGGGATAACCGTCTGGGACAGGGCAGGGAAAACGTCAAAGAGTTTATGAAAGAGAATCCGGCCATAGCCGCTGAAATTGAAACCAAGATCCGGGAGCGGCTTGGGCTGTCGGCGGTCAAGGTAACGGTGCCGGATGAGGTGGAGGAAATAAGCGGTGCCGAGTAAACGGAATGCGCTGCAGCAGGCGGTGTACCTGCTGTCCCGCCGGGATTACAGCCGGCAGGAGCTGATACGCCGTCTGAATCTTGGCCGCTATGAGCCGGAGGATATTGAGGCTGCTGTGGAACGGGTCAGTGCGCGGGGCTATCTCAATGACGCTGCCTTTGCCCGGAATCTGTACGAGCAGCTCAACCGGACCGGGCGGTACGGAATCCGGGCCATCCGGTTCAAGTTGGCCCAAAAGGGGCTTACCGAGGCGATGATCAGTGAGATTACCGGCGACTATGATTTCGAGGAAGAATATGAGCGGGCCTTGCGGCTGGTTGCAGCCAGGTTTGACAGTCCGCCCACAGGGGAGCAAAAGCAAAAAACAGCTCGTTTTTTGTCGGCGCGAGGCTTTGCCGATTCGACGATTGGCAGGGTTTTTTCACAATTTGAATAAGTTGAACGTAATTGCATATATTTTAAAGTTTGGCTAACTTGACACTAAATTCAAAAAGCTTTACAATTAAGTTGCTTGATCTTTCAGCTACCGTAGATTTGGCCGAACTTTTAAGAGTCCTTTTGCTATAGGGGAAGCAAATAGGTGAAGAAACTTTTAAAAGCCGAGTAAACATTGCTCGGCTTTACCCTTATCAAAAATACACACAAGGAGGTGGAAAACCATCGACATTTTTGAAGTCATTCTGATAGCCGTCATTGCAGGATTTGTGGGTGCCGGAATTGGCTATGTCATACGCAAAAAGATCGCCGAAGCCAAAATTGTCTCAGCCGAAGAAGCTGCTAAAAAGATACTGGAAGACGCAGAACGGACCGGCGAAGCGAAAAAGAAAGAAGCGTTAGTCGAAGCCAAGGAAGAAATTCACAGACACCGCAGTGAACTGGAACGTGAAACCAGGGAACGTCGTACGGAACTGCAACGGCTGGAAAGAAGATTATTACAAAAAGAAGAGAATCTTGACCGGAAAATAGACTCTCTCGAGAAAAAAGAAGAAATTCTTAGTCGTAAAGAGGCTGAGTTAGATAAAAGTCAAGAAAAAATTAATGATTTATACGCGAAGCAACTGGCTGAGTTGGAAAGACTGTCCGGTTTGTCTTCCGAAGAAGCCCGCACCTTACTGCTGGCTAACGCACAGGAAGAAATCAAACACGAAACAGCGATGATGATTAAGGAACTGGAGCAACAGGCAAAAGAGGAAGCGGACAAGAAGGCCCGCGAGATTATTTCCTTGGCAATACAGCGGTGTGCTGCCGACCATGTGGCGGAAACCACTGTATCGGTTGTAGCATTGCCTAACGATGAAATGAAAGGCCGGATTATTGGCCGTGAAGGGCGCAATATCCGTACTTTGGAAACACTGACCGGTATCGACCTTATTATTGACGATACACCGGAAGCCGTTATCTTGTCAGGTTTTGATCCCGTTCGCCGGGAGGTTGCCCGGATTGCTCTGGAAAAACTGATTACCGATGGCAGAATTCATCCTGCCCGGATTGAAGAAATGGTGGAAAAAGCCCAAAAAGAAGTGGAACAAAAAATCAAAGAAGCCGGTGAGCAGGCTACTTTTGAAACGGGCGTACATGGACTGCATCCGGAAATCATCCGCTTGTTAGGACGTTTGAAGTATCGTACCAGCTACGGACAGAATGTACTTAAGCATTCTATTGAAGTGGCCCATCTGGCCGGGGTTATGGCCGCCGAACTGGGTGTCGACGTTATGCTGGCGAAACGGTCCGGCTTATTGCATGACCTTGGTAAAGCTGTGGACCACGAAGTAGAAGGCCCCCATGTCACGATCGGGGCTGACTTGGCTAAAAAGTACCGGGAATCGGCTGAAGTGATCAACGCAATTGCCGCTCATCACGGGGATGAGGAACCGAAGACGGTTCAAGCAGTATTGGTAGCTGCTGCTGATGCTGTATCTGCTGCCCGTCCTGGGGCGCGGAGGGAAAGTCTGGAAAGTTATTTGAAACGGTTAACGAGACTGGAAGAAATTGCGGAAAGTTTTGAAGGTGTTGAGAAATCTTTCGCCATTCAAGCCGGTCGCGAAATACGCATTATGGTTAAACCGGATAGAATTGATGATTTGACTTCTGTTCGTATGGCACGGGACATAGTGAAGAAGATTGAAAGCGAACTAGAGTATCCCGGTCAGATTAAAGTTACCGTCATCCGTGAAACACGGGCGGTTGATTACGCTAAATAAGTAAACTCAAACGACCTCTTGCAGGGGTCGTTTTTAATTTTTCCAGTGGTCTATCTGCTTTGAAGTGCAAATTGGAAAGGGAAAGACGAAGGAGGCCGCATAGAAAACATATGCAAATCGATGGTAACGAGGCCTGCGAAATAAGATCTGTAAAGAAATTATGGCTTCAGAAAATTTGACGCTCTGAGTCCTCTTTCCAGTAATTGAAACTATGGAAAAGAAGGATTTACTCATTACTTAGAGAATAATTTATTACATTGCATGATGAATTACAGTGAGCTGGCTTGCTTCTTTCTCTAAATGGCTATCAACTGGTAGCTGTCATGTTCTCATAGCTTTTATTTTATATGATGGAGTGGACGGTGACCTTACAATGCCAAAATATCGGCAAGATGATGAACAAATTTCCGACGGTGTGAACTTACTTATTTCGATTCTGGTGCGTTATCCCGAGATTGGAACGATAAATTTTGATCCGCGGCAGGATTCCTTGAAGATGACTTTTTTGCTGTCATCCATTCCCTCGCCGCAGGAATTTTCCGCCTTGGAACAGGTGCTGCTGAACAGTATGCTGGCCTATCATATGCTGGAAGGCGTTAGTGTGACGACAGCGGAGATTCAACTGAACAAGTATGATCAGGTGGCTATGGTGACCATTCTTCGCGATGTGCATACGCTGTCTAAGGGTGAGATTGCCTTGATGATCACACTGCTTAGAGAAAGGCTAAAGGACCGGCTGATTACCGATCATAATGAAGCCATGCTGGAGGAAGACCTCTTAATTCAGGAAGAGCTGATTGACAACATGCTGCAGAGCATGAAGCAAAAAGAAATTGTCCAAAGCTTAATCGGTATCCGCGAGGATGGACGTGTACTGGTGTTTAACAAGTAGCGGCCCGCTTTGACAGGAATCAGAAAACGGGTGTATTTTTCTAAATGCTTCCGTTTTTTCGCTTTGTTAAATTTATAAAATATTTCCAAATAAAAAAGGAATTATTTGGTCAGGTAACGAATACCACATAAAATAGGACTTTAACTTTGCGTTTTAATTAAAGGAGGGTACTTAAACATGGAAGTCTTGAAGGTATCAGCAAAATCCAATCCTAATTCCGTAGCAGGCGCCTTGGCTGGAGTGCTTAGAGAACGTGGTGGTGCAGAGATTCAGGCCATCGGTGCGGGCGCTCTCAATCAAGCAGTTAAAGCAGTAGCAATTGCAAGAGGTTTTGTAGCTCCTCATGGTGTTGATCTCATCTGCATCCCTGCCTTTACCGATATCCTGATTGACGGAGAAGAACGTACCGCCATGAAATTGATCGTAGAGCCGCGCTAATAGTTAATATGAGTAAAACCTGTTCTGTTGAACAGGTTTTACTGTTTTATCTTTGCAAAATATGGCATACTATTCTATATAGCCGGGTGTTGGGGAAAGAAACCTGACGGTGATTTTCTTCACCTTGTGGCAACGCAACAGGCCATTGTGGAAGCACACCGGTCGAACTGACGCTATGGGAGTGAGACGATGCATATCTACGTGGAAATAAAAGAGCAGCTGGGGCAAGCGGCTTGTGATAGCCTGGTTGTCGGGCTGTACCAGGATATGAAGGTAAGTGGCTCGTATCTGGAGGAAATTGATAAGGCCCTGGCAGGCTATGTCACTGAACTGCTCAGCCGCCAGCCGAAATGCAGTGAATTTGGTGAGATCCATTCATTCTATACCTGCGGGAAAATAGCAGCTAAACATATTATTTTCATTGGTCTGGGCAATAAAGAGAAACTGACGGCCGGGAAAATCCGCCAGGCGGCGGGAACGGCTATCCGGGCGGCCCAAAAGGCCAATGCCCGGCGGGTACTGACTACCTTGTACCGGAGAGAAGAGACCCTGCCTGGCGCGGTACAGGCGATGGTAGAAGGCAGCTTGCTCGGCTTATACAGCTTTGACTATTACAAGACGGAGAAAAAGGCTAAGGAAGAAGTCTGTGTCACGGAATTAGGCCTGCTGGCCGGGGGCCAGACGGATATTGCCAAGCTTAGCCTTGCCATGGAAAAGGCACAAATCATTGCGGAAAGCATAAGCCTGGCCCGGGATTTGGTCAATCATCCCGGTCAGGTCATGACTCCCAGCAAAATGGCCTGGCATGCGTCTCAGATCGCGAAGGAAGGCCGGATGGAGCTTACTGTACTGGATAAAGGCGCCATGGAGAAACAGGGCATGCATGCTTTACTGGCGGTGGCTCAGGGCAGTGTACAGCCGCCGGCGTTTATCATACTAAAATATACGGGCAATAAAAAAAGCAGCAGCTATGTTTCTTTTGTCGGAAAGGGAATCACCTTCGACAGTGGTGGTATTTCGTTGAAACCGAGCGAAAATATGGGGGACATGAAGGGCGATATGGCCGGCGGCGCCGCCGTATTGGCTGCCATGTACGCTATTGGCCGGCTGGGTCTGCCGGTTAATATTCTTGCTTTGGTGCCCTGTACGGAAAATATGCCGTCCGGCTCGGCCGTAAAGCCCGGAGATGTGATTTCCTCTCTTGGCGGCAAAACCATTGAGGTCGTCAATACCGACGCCGAAGGCCGGTTGATTCTGGCCGATGCCGTTGCCTATGCGGTAAAACAGAAGACTGAGAAAATCATTGATCTGGCTACGCTGACCGGCGCCTGTGTCGTAGCGTTGGGCAATGTTGCCTCCGGGCTTATTACCAATCAGCCTGAATGGTGCAATCAGGTCAAAGCAGCCGCGGCTGCTGCCGGAGAAAAAGTGTGGGAAATGCCCCATTTTGAGGAATATGAGGAACAAATCAAGAGCGATATTGCCGACTTGAAAAATTCCGGCGGCAGAATGGCCGGTATGATCACGGCAGGACTGTTTATCGGTCATTTTGTGGAAGCTATTCCCTGGGTTCATATGGATATTGCCGGTACTTCGGATACGACAAAGGCTAAGGGAGACCAGACTAAAGGCGGTACGGGTGTGGGAGTGCGTACGCTGGTAGAGTTGGCTTATAGCCTGGCTGAGGCTTGATGAAGGCTGACTTACATATTCATACTACCGCTTCCGATGGCCGCTATACTCCCATTGAAATTTTACGGCAGGCACGGGAAGCCGGCTTACGCTATATTGCCATTACCGATCATGACACGGTAGACGGACTTTTATTGCTGGAACAGCAGGAAAGCTTAGCACCGGACGACGCATTGACGCTGATTTCTGGCATTGAATTCAGCACCGATCTGCCCGGCCATGAAGTTCATATCTTAGGCTATCATATTGATATTCACCAACCTGAGTTAAGAGAGCAACTGACGCTGTTGACTCAAAGCCGCCGGACGCGTACCCGGCGTATTATTGAAAAGCTGGTAGCCCTTGGGTTTGATATTACCTATCAGGAGGTGCTGGACATTGCCGGAACGGCGACCTCCATCGGCCGGGCCCAGATATCAAGGACACTGGTGGCCAAGGGCTACTTCCCTAGCGTCGGTGACGTGTTTGAGAAACTTTTAGCCACGGGAGGACCGGCCTACGTCCCCCATGACAAGCTTTCTCCGGCCCGTGTGATTGCTTTGATCAAAAAGGCCGGTGGTGTGGCTGTATTGGCTCATCCGGGGCTGGTTGGCGATGACCAGGTTGTCCTGGCAGTCATCCAGGCTGGTATTGATGGGCTAGAAGTGTACCATCCCAGACATGACGACGAACAGACAGAACAATACCTCGCCTTGGCCCGGCGCCACCGGTTGCTTATTACCGGCGGGTCGGACTTTCACGGGATTCCCGGTCGTTTTCCTGAGACGCTGGGTATTGTTGCTGTACCGGCGTCGTTGGCTGAAAATCTTTGCTCCCCGAGGGGGTAGTAGCCCACCTACGCTGAAATTGCAATAACTTCACGGATTTTTTCTGCAAGACTGTTGCTGTCGTCGACTTACCTATTACCGTTAGGTGCGCCTTCGCCGTCTTCTCTTTGCGGAAAAATCCCTGTAATTTAATTTGCACTTTCAGGATTGGTGGACCACTAAGATTTCAGGAGGATGCTAATGGATACAGAAGTCAGCCTCATTACAGACTTGAAGGCTCGCATCAGCGAGTTGGAGGATAAGGTCGAGGCACTCCGGCTAAGCCGGCGGGTGCTAATGAACTTGCTTGACTTGCTGGAACGAGAAAAAAGTGAACAATTGTCAAAGCTGGCACTGCAAAATGAGAAACTGCTACGGAATAACACCCGGTATGCGCGTAAACTTATGCATTACACTACGCGCATAACCGAGTTAGAACGGCAAGTGCAGAACAATTTCCATAGGCCCACTTGACAACACCTTGGAAGGTGTTTATTTTTTATGTATAGAGAATTTTTAAGAGCAGGCTTGGAGGGCAGTCAGTGGATGTAATTGCGTTAGTGGGACCGAGTGGAACCGGTAAGAGTCATCGTGCGCTCATCGTGGCACATGAGCATGCCGCGGATGCCATCATTGATGATGGTATTTTGATAAAAGACAGTAAAATTATCGCCGGCTATTCGGCAAAGAAAGAGCCGAGCAAGATTAAAGCCGTACGGCGGGCCATCTTTATGGAGGCCGAGCACGCCGAAAAGGTGCGGGCTGCCATTGCCGAAGTACGGCCGTCCCGTATTTTGGTCCTGGGTACTTCGGAAAACATGGTGCAGAAAATCGTCGATGCCTTGCAATTGCCGGCGATCAGCAAGACTATTTTAATTGAGGACATTGCTACGAAAGCCGAGATCGCCAAAGCGAGGGAAAGCCGCCTGAAAGAGGGGAAACATATCATACCGGTACCGACCATTGAATTGAAACCTCATTTTTCCGGCTACATGATTGACCCTTTGGAAATATTCTTTAAGAAGCCCCAGGCCAAACGGCGAAATAAGCTGGGAGAAAAGTCGATTATCCGTCCTACTTTTAGCTATTATGGTAAGCTCTTGATTTCCGATGCGGCCATCGCTTCGATTGTCGATTTTGTAGCAACCAATAATACCTCAATTAGTAAAACCGGGCAAATTCATATAAAAAATTCCCATGACCGGGAGACAGGCATATCCATCTCGCTGGATGTTACCGTCCGGTACGGGAGTGTGCTCCGGGAAGTGGTCTATGATGCCCAGTACCGGATAAAGAGTATGGTTGAGTTTATGACCGGTCTATTGGTCAAGGATGTCAATATAGCGATCAAACGGTTAAGCATAGAATAAGACATTTGGTGGTGTTTATCCTGAGTAAAATATTGTGTGATGATCTGGTTTTATTTTCCGGTTATGCCAAATTGCCAATTGGCATAACCGCCAATGAGATATATAAGGTTGTGGGAATTGTCGTCCTGGTGAAGGTTGCGACAGGTGAAATTGTGGAGGCCGACTGTACATTGGCTACTAAACTGGCCAGAAGGCATATTGCGGACTCGTTGGTCGGCTACAGCCTGAAGGACGGAGTGGATGAACTGGTACATTTGATTGACCGGATTTATCAGGGCGGCGCTAAAAAGTCGTTAATTACGACGCTCCGGATTATTTTTGACAAATACCGCAGCTATACCGAAGAACACCATGTACAGCCTGCCGAATAAGCCCTAACTGTTTTATACGGCGATCTAGACCAAAGCACGGACATTGACAGGCGGGAAAGCTTGGATTATTATAATATATAATGCCGAATCCTTATAGGTACGGGGGGACCACTAGATATACAGGGGTGAATCCGGTTATCCGGAGGGGTTCTCTATTCCTTCTCTTTTACCCTAACCCGACAGCTAACCTCGGAGGCAGAAGCCGCAAGGGATATTGCCCTGGTATTTTTCATGGCAGTTAGCTTGGGGCGAGTAAAGAGAGGTGGTACGATTGAGGAGATTTTTCCTTACAGCAGTGTTCGTCTGTATACTGCTTGCCGTACATGCCGTTGTGTTTGCCGCGCCGGGAGACACGGCGCTCAAAGTGGGCATGCGCGGTGATGACGTACAGGTATTGCAGAAACTGTTGACTGATGCCGGGTTTTATCAGGGGCCTATTGACGGAGTGTTTGGCAACGGCACGCTCCGGGCGGTTACGGAGTTCCAGATCAGCAACGGCTTGGCTGTGGACGGAGTTGCCGGCAGCGAAACCTTTGCTTATCTGAATCGTGGCGGCACCGGTTCGGATACCAGCCGCTACAGCCGTTCAATCAGCATGCGGGCCTCCGGCTATAGTGCGTTTGATCCCGGTAATTCCAGTTATACAGCTCGTGGTACTCAATTGCGCAAGGGCCTAGTTGCAGTGGATCCCAATGTGATTCCCTTAGGAACCCGTTTATACATACCAGGATATGGATATGCTATCGCCGATGACACAGGTGGAGCAATTCGTGGTAACGTAATCGATTTAGCGTTTGACAGTCATGCCGATGCCCTGCGGTTTGGCAGGCAGCAGGTAACTGTATACATTATTGATTGACAGGCTGGTGCCTGTTTCTTTTTTTTATTAATTTTATTAAACAAGCCGGAAAGAAGGGGACATGTATGAAGTCCATTGCGCTTATTCAGGCCAATGCGCAATTACCTGTTGTAGTACACGAAGGTACTGCCGATCAGGTACTAATTATTTGTCATGGTTTCCTCGGTTCCAAAGAGGGCGGCGGCCGGGCGGTTGCCTTGGCGGAGGAAGTTGTGAAACTGGGTTTGTCGGTGGTACGTTTCGATTTTACTCCTCTTGGCCCATTGACGCAGCAAATTGATGAACTGGCGGCAGTGGCGGCGTTTGTTCGGCACGAGATCGGCAGCAGGCTGGTGCTCCTGGGACGCAGTATGGGCGGCAGTGCGGCGTTATCCTATGCCGCAACACAGCCGGAAGGAATCAGCGGGCTGTGCCTGTGGGCGACACCATCAAATCTGGAAGAAACTTTCCGGCTGGCTTTACAGGAGAACTACCAACGGCTTTTGGCGGGGAAGACGGTACAGGTTACCGATTCCTATGGCCGGAACTCACTGACGGCTGACTTTGTCCGGGATTTTGCCGGCTATGATTTGCTGCAGGCTGCCCGTTTGCTTAAAGACATTCCTGTTCTTGTTCTTCATGGGACGCAGGATGAGACAGTTCCTTTTGTTCAGGCGGAAACCTTATACCAACAGCTCGGCGGCAGAAAGGAGTTGATTGCCGTACCGGGCGGTGACCATCAGTTGCACGCTTTTTACCGGGAAACGACAGCGGCCATATTGAAATGGATAAAATCGCTGCAATGAAGCATACTAGAAAAGCGCCCTAAACGGTAGTTGCAGGGCGCTTTTTTTAGCTATTGACTGGCTTAAGCTTTTAGCAAGCCTGGAGAAATGCTGATTTAATGAGCTTGCCAGTGGGGCGGGAGCTGTTTTCGGCTGGTAATCAAGCTTAACTTAGAGAATAGTTAAGTTCTTCAAGATCTACGATGCCGCCAGACGGCAAAAGTTTCGCCGGAATACCGCGTGAATAAATCAGCGTTCCCTCAAGGCAGTCGGCAGTAATGGCCGTCCGTTAGAGTTTAGGGCTGACCGGTCTTTTAAAAGGAGTGTATGCCGCGTGGATTTATCGAATAATATGCTGGCTTTGCTGCTGGCGCTTTTATCGGGCATATTTATGGCCATTCAAGGTTCGCTGAACGCGGTGCTGAGCAAGGTCATCGGTCTTATTGAAACCACTTTTGTCGTGCATTTCATTGGTACGGTCATTTTACTGCTACTCCTGTTTGTCTTTAAAATGGGCAAAGGCAGTCTGGCGGCCATGCCGGAAGCACCCTGGTATGTATACCTGGGTGGCGTGATCAGTGTGTTCATTATCTATCTGGTGGCTGCCAGCATACCCAAAGTCGGCATGGCTAACGCAACGACGGCCATTATCGTCGGACAGGTGCTGACGGCCATTATTATTGATCATTTCGGCGGCTTTGGCCTGGAGCCTATGGCCTGGGAATGGAATGACCTGGCCGGCCTGTTTTTGCTGGCTGTGGGCGCCTATCTGTTACTAAAATAGCGGTGATATCATAGATGGACTAAGCATTCGGTAAAGCGTGAATATTTTGCCGGTCATGCGGGTTAAATTGAATGGTTGATTAAAAGCCAATAGGGTATCGAATGCTATATTGAGGTAAAAAGACGAAGCAAAAAAAGCCACAAAAGCAATAAGCTTTGTGGCTTTTATATTTTAATATGGTGGGGTTAAAGGAACTCGAATCCCTGACCTCTTCGATGTCAACGAAGCGCTCTAACCAACTGAGCTATAACCCCTTAAGACATTTTATATTTTAGTATAAAATAAAGGATTTGTCAAGGACAATATTGCCTGGTACGCTAGGAGCCCTCCTTCTCTTTAGAAGCTAATATAGGAAAAAATGATTGCTTGGTTTTATCATTTCTAGTAAGATTACTTTAGACATTTATCAAAATAATTTTAATTTTTTGAGACTTTGGTGTCTGCGGTTTTGTGTGGCAAAAAATTTCCAGTTGTTTGTGTTCCAGCGGATGAGCTTACTATTTGTATATAGGTTGGTGAAGAATATATGGATCATCAGGTTGTATTAAAAAGAGAAGAGAAAGTATATTTACAACTGGAGACATTAACTTGCCAAATTGATGAACAGTCTGTGGGGCAGCAACGCCGGATTGGTTATGATGCCACAACCATCGGACAGTGTTTACATATCAGCAGAGCCAATACCAGCAAGGAATTGAATGAGTTATTTAAAGAAAACAAGTTATTAAAGATAAAAGGCAAGCCCGTGTATTATTTGCATAAGGGGATTATGGAAGAAAAGCTGGGCATGGTTTTTGCCGATAATACGTTTGAGGACACTGGGGCTTTTAAAGATTATGTTCTGCAGCAGCAAAACAAGAATAAGCCGGCTAAGGAAGCTATCCAGGAACAGAATAATAGCGTATTTAGCAGCTATATTGGTGCCGACGGTTCGTTGAAAACGCAAGTTGAACAGGCCAAGGCCGCTATTTTATATCCCCCTAACGGACTGCATACACTAATTACCGGTTCCACAGGCGTAGGCAAGACTACTTTTGCGGAAGCCATGTATAAATACGGAATAGAAACCAAGATATTTAAAGAGGATACACCTTTCGTCATTTTTAACTGCGCCGATTATACGGATAATGCACAATTGCTCTTATCCCATCTTTTCGGACATGTGAAAGGAGCTTTTACCGGAGCGGATAAGAATAAGGAAGGCCTGGTAAGCCGGGCGAATCAGGGAATCCTCTTTTTAGATGAAATTCATAGGCTGCCGCCGGAAGGGCAGGAAATGCTGTTTCTGATTATGGATAAAGGAATCTACCGCAAATTGGGCGAGACCGATCTTTATCATACGGTTAATGTCAGGATTATCGCGGCAACAACGGAGGACCCCAATACGGCCGTATTAAGTACTTTTCTCCGCAGGATACCGGTGATAATAAAAATGCCCGATTTAAGTGAGTTCACCCTACAGGAACGACAGGATTTTATTTATGAATTTTTTTCTAAAGAGGCTGAGCGAATCGGCACTCCGATTAAGGTTAATCACGAAGTGATACGGATACTTATGCTTTATGAATGCAATGCCAATATAGGGCAGTTGAAAAGCAATATACAACTTATCTGTGCAAAGGCTTTCCTTGAATATATAAGGTTTAAGCAGGAAATGATTATTGTAAAGTTGTCTCAACTATCCAGTCACATGAAGGACGGTATTTTTAAAATTAGTGAGTATAGGAAAAATATGACACAAAGTTTCAATAATACTTTGATAACTGATATTATTTTTGATTGTTCACAGGTAAATCAAAAAAATGAGACCTTTGTAGTATGTCAAGACAATAGTGTAAGTGATAATTTTTATAAAATCATAGAAAAAAGCTGGGAAAAGAGGGTTCATAGCAATTTACCGGAGAGCAAAATAGTACAGGAGTTAAATGATCAAATAGACAGCTACTTTCATAGTGTATTTTCCAAAATAAAAACCAGAAATTTTTATTATACCAAGGATGTCATAGCTAAAATAGTCGATGTAAAAATAGTCAATACAATCGAAAGGGTATTGAATGAGTCGAATTTGTTCGGTACAGATTATAATAAGAAAATATTGTATGCTCTGGCGCTGCATATAAATGCATTGCTGCATAGAATACACAGTGGACTGGTAAATTATATCGACAGTCAGAATAATGCTCATATGAACCATAAGGACGAATATGAGGTTGCAATAAAGTTGCGTAATGAGCTTGAAAATGAGTTTTATATCCAAATCCCCGACGCTGAAATTGCTTATTTAACTATGTTTCTTTATGCATTCCGCGAAGTAGGTATCAGAAAGAATATTGGTGTCATTGTCATAGCTCATGGCGATAATATTGCGACTGGAATGGCACGAGTAGCCAATCAATTGTTAGATACGGAGCATGCCCATGCCATTGATATGCCTTTAACCGCAAATATTAGAGAAATATATGAGAAAGTCAAAGAAAAAGTTAAGGAAGTGAATCGTGGCAAAGGGGTTTTGTTATTAGTCGATATGGGATCATTATTATCGTTTTCTCAAATGATAACAGAGGATACAGGTATAAAAACCGGCACCCTTGATATGGTTAGCACTGCCATTGTTATAGAAGCAACACGCAAGTCTTTGTTTTTACCCGATATAGATATAGAAGACCTGATAAGTGATATCAAAAATATCAAATCGGAAGAATATAACAAACGGGATATACAGGTTATCCTGGAAGCCGGGCATAACCAAACAAGAGATTTTTTTCAAGATAATATATTGAGAGTGCTCAATGAAACTTTGAGCTTTTTAGATGCAGAGAAGATATATCAGATGTTCGATCAGGTATTACATGAAATAGCGGTTACTATTGAATGTACTGTAGACGAAAGCTTGCGGATAAAATTTATTTTCCATTGTGCCTGTATGATCGAAAGGATTTTGCGTAATGCATCCTTAGAATACGATAAAACCTGTATAATCATGGAAGAAAATGAAAAGATGATGTTGCTGATCAAAGACAAATTTAAATTCATAGAAGAGTTTTTTGGTGTCTGTATTCCTGATGACGAATATGTTTTTATCTTTAGTATATTTGAAACGGTTGTAAAACACATAGAAGCATAATGGAAACACATTAAGACTGGTTGATGATAACCAGTCTTTTTATTATGTATGTAGTTTCATCCATATTAAAAAATAGAGCTTTTTGCTATAAGTTTTTGCCTGTCCAGTGCCGTTGCTGTTGGCTTGCTTATAGGAATTATGAGTGGTTGAAACGGATTTTGGCATACTTTTTGCTCTATACATATATGTGATTGGTCGAAGAGAAGGGAAGTGGAAAAAATTAGTTATGCAGAGGAGACACAGATCATTTTAAGTGAACTGCAGGAGGCGTTAGGAGCCGTGCAGGAGAACGAGGTAGGGACTATGGTCGAAGCAATTTGTCAGGCAAGAATGGTTTTTGCAACCGGAGTCGGCAGAGTGCTGCTGATGGTCCAGGCATTTGTTAAACGCCTAAATCATTTGGGGATCAAGGCCAATTTTGTTGGCGCGGTTGATGAGCCGGCGATTACAAGCCAGGATGTCTTACTTGTTGCATCCGGCTCAGGCGAAAGCGTGGTACCTCTTGCCGTAATGAAAGTCGCTAAACGGTACAAGGCTAACATTGTTCATGTAGGCGCAAGCCCGGATAGTTCAATGACTGAGTACGAAGATTTGTTTGTACGTATTCCCTGTAAAACAAAATTAAACAAGCCCGATGAAATTCCATCAAAGCAACTTATGAGCAGCTTATTTGAGCAAAGTTTATTATTATTATTGGATGCGGTAGCGATGATGATCGCAAAAAAGCAGCAGATAACTAATTTGGATGAATTGTGGCAATATCATGCGAATTTGGAGTAAAGAGAGAAGGAGCTTAATGGACGATATGATGAAGGCTGCTGTATTATATGCGCCAGGTTGTTTAAAGATAGAAAATGTTCCGATACCGGTTCCGGGGAAAGATGAAGTGCTGGTAAAAGTATTAGCCTGCGGTGTTTGCGGGTCAGACATTCCGCGTATAGTAACAACCGGGACCTATCATTTTCCAACGATTCCCGGCCATGAGTTCGGTGGAATTGTCTGCCAGGCAGGGAGTGAAGAGCAGCAATACTTAGTCGGGAGGAAAGTAGCGGTCAATCCTTTAATTCCCTGTTATAAATGTGAAATGTGCGAAGTTGGAAAGTATGCTCAATGCAGCCAATATGATTTCCTTGGGTCTCGCAGTCATGGTGGATTTGCCCAATATGCAAAGGTTCCTGTTAAGAATCTAATTGTACTGCCTGACCATATGGACGATAAAGCAACGGCGTTTTTAGAGCCTGTAACGGTAGCGCTGCATGTAGTGCAAAACTGCCAATTGCGGTTTGGTGAAAATGTAGCAGTTTTTGGATTGGGTGCGATTGGAATGTTTATTGCACAATGGGCAAAGGCTTTTGGCGCGCCTCATGTATTTGCCATTGATATCGATGAAAAAAAGGTCGCGCTGGCTAAAGCGCTAGGTTTGTATGATGCCATTTGTTCGGGACAAGAAGACGTTGAAAGAGTTATTGGAGAAAAAACAGATGGTGTTGAGTTTGCTTTTGAAGCAGCCGGGTCTGAGACGGCATTCGCTCAGGCAATTCATCTTTTACGTCAGTCAGGAACGCTGGGACTTGTAGGACGGCCAACGAAAAATCTGAGTGTGGCGCCGCAGGTTTTTGAAAAAATTTTACGGTCTCAGTTGACCCTTAAGGGAACCTGGAGCTTTGAAGCGGTCAATTTCCCGCATCATGCCTGGGGGCAAAGCGCTGTGGCTATTGACAAAGGCCAGATTCAGATTTCTCCGTTGATATCGCACTGTTTTTCCTTAGAGAGGACAATGGAGGCAATTGAGTTGATGAATCGGAGAAAAGAGTTTTATTCAAAAATATTAATAATGCCGAACCAGTGAAAACTGAAGGTTTTGGCAGTTGGAGAAACATGGCGTTTTTTTATTGCCATAGCTATAGTGAGCTATTCCAGGGGCGCCGTCATGAAACTAAAGAAAGGAGGATGGATAATTCGTAAAGGGTCGCTTTGCAGCTTGCAGGTAAATTAAACGAGAGAGAGGGAATTTTTTATGTTATCGGCAATTTTGGTAGCTGTCATAGCTACGATGAGTACGTGGTGGGTAAGTCATGTTATAACCAGAACGTGGTTGTATCCGTTATGGTCAGGTTTTTTGGTGGCTTTGGCGATGGGCGAGCCGGTAGTTGGGATGAAGGCAGCCGCATATATCCAACTTACCTACTTAGGATGGATTACAGCCGGCGGAACCATGCCGGGAAATTTGATGGTTGCCGGTGTTTTTGGAACAGCATTAACGTTGCTGTCGGGAGCAGACCCGATTCTAGCGCCCACCTTTGCCGTTCCTTTCAGCCTGTTGGGAATTTTAACTTGGCAGGGATATATGACACTAAACAGTATTTGGGTGCATAAGGCGGATAAATATGTGGAAGAGGGAGATTTGACCGGAATCCGTATGATGAATTGGATTCCTTCCGGTATTTTGAGCTTTATTTTTAATGGCATCCCGGCATTTCTTTTAGTTTATTATGGCGGTGAATATGCGACTAAGGCTTTGGCTGCCATTCCGCAATATCTGATCGATGCATTTTCCACAGTTGGTGCCTTAATGCCGGCACTTGGTATTGCTATGCTGCTTACGTATATAGGCAAAAAAAAGATTATTGCATTCTTCTTTGCCGGTTATTTCTTAACGGTATATCTACATTTGGATACGATGGCAATTACTATCTTTGCAGCAATTGCCGGTATATTGGTATATTTCTTTACGTCAAATGCTAACAGTGAGGAGGCATAACAATATGGAACAGACAACAGGTCAGGAAAAGGTAAAGCTGCAGAAAAAAGATCTTATAAAACACTGGCTGGGTGGTTATTCACAGGAGACTTGTTATAACTATGAACGGTTGCAGGCGCTGGGGTGCACACAGGCAATCATTCCAATTATTAAACGTCTCTATAAAACCAAAGAAGAGCGGGCACAGGCCTTAAAAAAGTATATGATATTTTTTAATACCGAACCCTCCTTTGTGGGAACGGTCATTCCTGGGATTGCAGCTTCCATGGAAGAACAAGCGGCCAATGGCGTGGAAGTGACGGCAGAAGATATTAATTCTTTACGTACAGGCTTGATGGGGCCTTTGGCGGGTATCGGCGATACGGTATCGCAGGGTATCGTGTATCCAATTCTTGCAGGCATTGCTTGCTCTTTGGCGTTAGCGGGAAACCTGGGCGGACCGATTTTGTTTGAAGTAGGCTATAAAATCATCATGCTGACATGCGGCTATATGATGTATATGACAGGATACAAAAAAGGAAAAACAGCCGTTTTAGGTCTTTTACGGGCTGGAACTTTGAATAAGGTTACTGAAATATTCAGTATTGTTGGTTTGATGGTTATCGGGTCCATGGCGGCAACACGTGTTAACATCGTTACCCCCATTGCATTTAAAGTGGGAGAAGTCGGGATCAACCTGCAAAAGGTATTGGACTCTCTGCTTCCGTCGATGCTTCCATTATTGGCTGTATTAGGGGTATGGAAACTTTTGGATAATAGAAAAAGTCCTACGTACATCATTGCTGTCCTGTTTATTGTAGGTGTAGTTTGCTCGCTGCTGGGGGTTTTATCGATCCCGGCAGTCAAGTGATGAATTAAGAAGATGCATTCGGGTGGTTGGGTGGGAAGTTACGATACTGAATATGGAGTGATGGACGATGATAGGATTATTGTTGGTTAGTCATGGTGAACTATGCGAGTATATGCTTCACTCAACAGCCATGATGACAGGAGAAGCCAAGCAGGCGGGAGCTGTATCCTTGAAAAAGGGTGAATCGCCGCTGGATTTTGAAAACCGGGTGAGACATGCGCTGGATAAGTTGGATACGGGAGAAGGCGTTATCGTATTGGCGGATGTGTTGGGAGGAACGCCCTATAATACGGTTGGCTTGCTTAGCAGAGAGTACAACCTTCAAATGATAACCGGTATGAATGTGCCCATGATTGTGCAATTGACACTAGGCCGTGAGGAGGGTTCTGATATATCGGAGTTGGTTGATTTAGCGCATGAGGCGGCCAAAGAAGGTATAAAGCTACTGCGGCAAAAAAAATGAGAGGGGTATCAACATGGAGCATTTGATGTTGGCCAGAATCGATGACCGGCTAATACATGGGCAGGTTATGACGGCCTGGATGAAGGTAAGGCCGGCTAAACAAATTATTGTAATAGACGATAAAATAGCAAAGGACTCTTTTATGATCGATGTCATCCAGCTTGCTGCGCCATCCGGTGTAAAAGTGCATGTTCTATCATGTACGGATGCTATTGAAACCTTGAAAAAAGGATTGGATACCACAACGATATTATTGGCGAAAACACCTGCAACGTATAAGGCTCTCATTGATTCGGACATCGATATTAAAGAGATTAATGTAGGCGGTATGGGAATGATGCAGGGCAGAAAAACACTGTATAAGAATATTGCGGCTTCCGATGAGGAACGGGCCATTTTTAAAGAGCTTTTGGATAAAAAAATTGATGTAAAGGTGCAAATTATACCGGCTAACAATGCTGTCGCAATGACAGGGTTATTAAAATGATAATGCCGGCGGGTACAGGAGGAATGTAAGCCATGAAAGCAATGCGTTTGCATAAAGTCAATCAATTTACGCTGGACGAGGTGCCGAGGCCTGTCCCCCGAAATGATGAAATTTTGCTTAAGGTAGAAGCTTGCGGGATATGTGGCTCCGATATACCGCGAGTTTACGAATTGGGCACAAAAGTGTATCCGGTAACACTGGGACATGAGTTTGCCGGTGTGGTATGCGAAGTGGGGAGAGCGGAAAATAATTCGCTCATTGGTAAGAAGGCAGCCATTTTCCCGATTATACCGTGCAGGAATTGCGAGAATTGCCAGACCGGTAATTATGCACAATGCAATCATTATCAATATCTAGGATCGAGAAATGACGGAGGCTTTGCTGAATACTGTCTGATTCCTAGTAAATGGCATCTTGTATTATCGAATAATCCGGATGTATCCGTAGAAGCGTTAGCCTTAGTGGAACCTGCCACGGTTGCACAGCACGCCATTCGCAAAGGAGGACTGTCGGCGGGAGAAAACCTTGTTATTATCGGTGCCGGGCCAATAGGAATTATAGCAGCGCGCTGGGCAAAAATTTTTGGTGCATCCCAAGTGATATTATTGGAAATTGATGATGTGAAGATTGATTTTGCTAAACAGTGTAATTTGGATGTCAGAGATATAAAAGACGAAAAGTGTGTTAACAACATAGTGGAAGAGGCAGGCAGAATTGATGTGGTGATTGAAGGAACAGGAACTTCATCCGGTTTAAATACGGCCATACAGTTATGCCGTACGTTTGGCCGTGTTGTTATGATGGGCAACCCGCATCAGGATACTACCATTGCCTTACAAAATCAGAGTATGATTTTACGTAAGGAATTACACCTCATCGGTATGTGGAACTCATACTATGCAGAACTGCCGTTTAACGAATGGGCCTACACAGTAAAACAGATGGATGATGGAGTTCTGGCGGTAACCGATTTAATTACGCATAAAGTCTCTTTGGCAGAATTAAAGAATTTGTTTGACCAGATTTACGCTAAAGAAGTTACTGTTTGCAAAGCAATATATTTCTCAGAGGCAAACCGGAGGCAATAGAAAGAAGCGGCACAAGGGGGGAGAAGATGAAAGTTAAGTTTGCACCGTCTTTGATGTGTATGGATTTGATGAATGTTCAAAACCAGATTGGGATATTAGATCAATACGCAGATTATTACCATATCGATATTATGGATGGTCATTTTGTAAAAAATTTATCTTTATCATTGGACTTTGTAAAAAGATTAAAATTAATCACCAATATTCCTTTGGATTGTCATTTAATGGCCAGCAATCCAGAGATGTACGTAGATCAGTTGATCGAAATTGGTGCTGATTTTATATCGTTGCATGCCGAAACGATTAGTGGACAGGCATTCAGGCTGATTGAACGGATCAAACAGGCAGATATAAAATTTGGTGTCGTCTTGAATCCGGAAACAGATCTGCATGCCATATCATCGTATTTACATTTAGTGGATATCTTGACAATCATGAGTGTAGATCCGGGTTTTGCAGGACAAAAATTTATTGTCGAATCGATAGATAAGGTCCGTTTGGCTAGCAGTTTGAAAGCAGATAAACAATATTCTTATGAAATCGCCGTAGATGGCGGATGTAATAAAAAAACATATAAAATACTTAGACAAGCGGGGGCAGAATGCTTTATTGTCGGATCATCAGGCTTGTTCGGGCTTCATGAGAATTTAAACTTAGCGTATGAGTTAATGCTACGAGAATATGAACAAGAGACAGCCTGTATATGAAGTATAAGGAGATTGCGGTTGCAAGTGGATTGTCAGTGTTGATCAACAGGCCGCTGGATGATTTGAAGATCATAAAGTTCGTACGTCAAAAGCCGCGTTGCGGGTGGCATTAACAGTAAAACGCCGGCTTCGTATATTTCACTTTTGCCCGATAGCATAATCATTGATAGTGGTATGACCGGAGCCAAAGATCCGGCCGAGGCAGCGAAAGCTATAAACCATATAATGGTCTAGTCTGATACGTAAGGTACAGAAACATTCGATAGCTATTTCATTTATTCGAATGTTTTTGTGCCTTTGTTTTATTTATAGCGCTAACCCTGCTGGTATGCAGAAATGAACATAGCATTATCAAGGAATGTTAGAAAAACAATAAATGACATAAAAAGATTTAATTTGAAATAATTTGATATAAATTGAATTGACATAGCTGGCGACAGAGTTATAATGAAGACAGAGGGATAAGGGGGGAGCGGTGAATCCGTTTCCAACCCAAGTTAGAGGAGGCGTAGAACCTATATGAAACCCCAGGACGCTAGGAAAAGACAGCTCATCGAGTCGCTGGCAGGTTTAATTGTGTCTTGTCAAACGCAAAAGGATGATCCGATTCATACGGATGATATGGTTGTCAAAATGGCGGAAGCAGCCCGGTGGGCCGGTGCCAGCGGCATTCGGGCCAATTCGCCGGAACAGATTAAAGCCATTAAGTCCAAGGTGGATTTGCCGGTCATTGGACTATATAAAATCTGGTATGAGCATACCGATGTATTTATTACTCCTACCCTGGACGCCTGCCGACAGGTGTGGGAAGCGGGGGCCGAAATCATTGCCCTTGATTGCACTAGTCAGCTTACGGAGGAGGGCAGACCGGCCTATGAGCTGCTGCCTGTACTGAACCCCGAAGCGATTATTTTTGCTGATGTGGCCACTTATGAGGAAGCCAAGCGGGCGATTCAACTGGGGGCGGACCTGGTAGCACCCACCTTATACGGCTATACGGCGGAAACCAAACATATTGAACAACCGGATATACGGGAGTTTGCCCGGATGTGCCGGGCCTTTAAAGAGGATGCATATATGGTGATGGAAGGCCATATCTATACGCCGGAAGACGCGATGAAGTGCATGTATTTGGGGGCCCATGCCGTTGTGGTGGGAAGTGCGATTACCAGGCCGCATCTGATTGCCAAAAGGTTTGTGGATTTGTTGAACGGATATCAGACAAACTGGCGTGATGCCGAACGCAGCAAGCATTAAGCGATGGCTGCCCGCCGTAGGGTAGTACTGTAATTGACAGCTTAGATAAAAGGAGGTGAAAAAATGGTTATGTCCCAAATAGATGGGATTCAAAATGTAGAGGTCAGCAAGAAAATCCCATCGGCAAAATCTCCCTTGGAGCAATTGGCAATTATGGAGCGGTACACAAAGGCACATAAGGACTCGTTGGGCTTAGCAAAGGAAATGAGAGAGGTTGCTTGCCTGAGAACCATCTATCCGGCGCTTTTCCGGGAGCTAGAGGAAACCGACACCCTGATTGGGCGGCTGGATTTTTTGCCCATAGGCTTTGGCTGTGTCACCTCGGTAGGCGGCGTGGGTCATTACTGTGTGTTTAACAAGCTGCGGGAATTTAAGAATCAGTTTCAGGACGAAAGGATAAAAGCACGGGTCGATGCGTTGTACCGGTATTGGATGGAGCATGATACCAAGGCTTTATACTGCAGGGATGTTTTAACGGAAGCCACGATCGGCCGGTTTGTGGATGTTGATTTTCCGTTGATTGCTACGGCGAGACTTAGCGGCATGATGCTGGACTATCCCAAACTGCTGGATTTAGGGATTGGCGGGCTAAGGCGGCTGCTTCAGACTCATCAGACAAATGACCGGAATAATCTTTTTTATCAGGCCGCTCTGCAGGTGTTAGATTTATTCGTAGATTGTGCCGGTTATTTGCAAACCATGGTGCTGCGGCATATGGAAAAGGCCAATAAAAATAGAAAAAAAGAATTGCAGGTTATTTTTGACAGCCTGGAAAAAATCAAGCAGGATAAACCGGAAACCTTTCACCAGGCCCTGCAGCTATTTTGGCTGTATGCGCTGTTGGCTGGGGTTATCAATTATGGCAGACTTGACGATTACTTCGGTCCTTTTCTTGTCCGTGATTTAACTAATCATAGAATCACGGAAGAAGAAGCCAAACAGCATGTAAAGACATTGTGGACGCTGATTGAAAACAGGCGAACTACGGTTAATGGCCGGATTATTGTGGGTGGCAAGGGCCGGCAGCACCCGAAGGAAGCCGATGTATTTGCCAGGCTTGCTCTGCAGGTGACCGGCGAATGCCGGTATGTGGAGCCTCAATTTACGCTGCGCCTGTCGGAGGACACGCCGGAGGACATCTTTGATCAGGCGCTGGATTTGCTGGGCCAGGGCGTGACCTATCCGACGCTGTACAATGATCAGGTCAATATTCCTGCCGTTATGTACGCCATGAACGTCGATGCGCAGACGGCGGAACAATATGTTCCCTTTGGCTGCGGGGAGTTTGTCATACAGGGGCAAAGTACCGGCACACCCAATACCTGCATCAACCTGTTGAAATTATTAACGATCGTGTTAAATGAGGGTGTTGATCCGATGGATAATATAAGAAAGTCGGGACCGGTTCAAATCAGACCGGTGGAAACCTTCCGGAGTTTTGCGGAGCTATATGGCAAGTTTCTGGAGCTGCTGGATTATTATTTTGATCTGTCGGTGAAGGCCCAACTGCATTCCTATAAAATTATGAACGAGCAAGCGGCATTTTTGTTTACCAGCCTGTTAATGGATGAGTGTATTGCCCGGGGCAAAGCGCTTTTGGACGGTGGAATCCGTTATTTGGGCGGGACCAATGAGACCTATGGCAATATCAATACATCGGACGCGTTATATGCTATAAAGCAATTGGTGTTTGATAAGCAGAAATATACCTTGAAGCAATTGCAGACAGCCGCACTGGCTAATTTTGTGGGGTTTGAGGGAATCAGGCTGGATTTGCTCCGCTGTGAAAAATACGGCAACGACCTGGAGGCTGTGGATTCTCTGGCCAATGAATTTTACGAGTATGTTGCCCAGGGAATCAGGGACCGGGGCATACAGGGTGGCATGGCCTATTACCTGATCGTTATCAGCAACAATCAGCTCAACACGGAATGGGGGAGAAAAACCGCCGCTTCTTTAGACGGCAGACTGAGCGGCATGTTTATGAATCCGGCCAACAATCCGCAGGGCGGCGCTGATCGGTCCGGTCCCACGGCACTGTTAAACTCACTGACTAAGTTTAAGGCGAAATATCACGGGGGAGCAGTGCAAAATATTAAATTTTCCCCTATTTTGTTCAATCAGAATCGGGAAAAAATCAAAGCGTTATTCAAAACCTATTTCCGTAAAGGGGGCTGTCAGTTGATGGTTACAGTCGTCGACAAAGGAATACTGGAAGACGCGGTTATTCACCCGGAGCGGCATCCGCATTTGATTGTAAGAGTCAGCGGTTTCAGTGCGGTTTTTGTTAATTTGGAGCCTGATGTGCAGCAGGAATTGCTGAGCCGCCATCTGTATGCATAAGCCGGAAGAGAAAACGAAACCGATGGTAAGCGTCCTGGAGATCGAACGTTTTGCTCTCCATGACGGGCCGGGGATCAGAACGGTGGTTTTTCTGCAAGGATGTCCGCTGTTTTGCCCCTGGTGTGCCAATCCGGAATCGCAAGGCAGTAACGGGCAGCTTATGTATAATGAAAGAAAATGCGTCAGATGCCACACCTGTATAAAGCAATGTCCGCAGCAGGCAATTCATTTAAATGAGCACAATCGTCTGGTGTTTGACAGAAGCCTTTGCGGTGACTGCCGGTTGTGCGGCGAGCTTTGCCCGCAGCAAGCGATACGGTTTCCCGGTGTGAACATGGAAATTGCGGCGGTGCTCGCGACAGTGGAGAAGGACCGGGCTTACTATGAAGATTCACAGGGCGGGGTTACCCTTTCCGGCGGGGAACCCTTTACCCGGTATGACGGCTTTTTGGCTCTGCTCAAGGTACTTAAGGCCGGGCGGCTGCATGTGGCGGTAGAAACAACAGGCCAGACTGGCTTGACAAAGCTGATGAAGGCTGAGCCCTATATCGACCTGTTTCTTTTTGATATAAAACACGTAAACGATGAAATATTAAAAGCGACCACCGGAGCCGAGCTGGGTGTCATTCTTAACAATCTGGCTTATCTTGCCAAAAAGAACCCGCAAAAAATTATCATTAGAGCACCGGTAATTCCAGGCGTTAATTATGAGGCGGCCGTGCTGGAGGGGATATTTGACCTGGCTGTCCGATATCGGATTAAGGAAGTGCATCTGCTGCCTTATCATGCACTGGGCAGGAATAAGTATGAACAGCTTGGCAGAGTATATGCATATAGCCTGGCTACTGTAAATATGCTGGCCCCAAGCGAGTTGGCGCCATATGTAGCCAGTGGAGCCGCCAAGGGGCTGCGGGTGATGATCGGTGGTTGATGATGCGCAGGCCTCTTGTTGGACTTACTGACGGAGTCTGACGTTAGCTGTGGTGTGACGAACGCGGCAGGTCCGCTTTGCCGTTTTTGTAAACGTTAAATGAAAAGGTAAGTTCAAGAATGGGTCAAAGCATGGAGAATGCAAGAATAAGGTCAACTCATTTCACTTTACGAAGGAGAAAAAAGGCTGTATAATGCCACTAAGAAGCTGCATTGCCCTGTTTTTCTACAAGGGAAAGAGACATCTGAAACAGCGTGCAAAACTGAATTCCACATATCGTTGTCGTGTAGGACTAAATTCGGCAGTGAATTCCCCCGCATAATGAGTGTTATTTTAAGAGTGATGGTTTAAGAGTGACCTCGTCGGGAGGAATGGCAACCAGTTTCAGAAGGTCATGCAACTTAGGATTCAAAAGCAAAAGAGACAGCCTGAACGGAGTGCAACCGTTC